>JAAXUF010000009.1 GCA_013336165.1 Coriobacteriia bacterium | reverse complement strand
CGCTACTGGAACACCAAGAGGTACCAGCCGAAACTGAAAGGGCTGAGCCCGGAACAATTCCGGACCCAGTCCGTGGACGCCGCTTGAGACCCCTATTAAGCCGTCCAGCTTTTGGGGTCTAGTTCACGGCAGACCGCCCTTCATCATAACTCGAGACGAACCTTAAGCCCCAAGCGCGCTTTCCTCTTCTGCCAAACCATCGGAGACCATTGTGGGTTCGCCGCCCTCGCGAACGACCGCCTCCGTGATCACGACTTCCTGCACGTCAGTGCGGCCAGGCAGGTCGTACATGAGCTCGAGCAGGATCTTTTCCATGATCGAGCGAAGCCCGCGAGCCCCGGTGCCATGCGCGATCGCCTGCTCGGCGATGGCGCGAAGTGCTCCGTCGGTGTACTTGAGCCGCACGCCCTCAAGGGCGAACAGGCGCTGATACTGCTTGACCAGAGCGTTCTTCGGCTCGGTGAGGATCGTGACGAGGTCGTCTTCGCTGAGCTCGTCGACGTTGGTCACGATCGGCAGCCGGCCGACGAACTCCGGGATCATGCCGAACTTGTGCAGATCCTCGGGCAACACCTGGCCGAACAGCATCCCGATATCGTGCTTCGACGCATCAGTCAGGTCGGCGTTGAAGCCGATCCCCTTCTTGCCCACCCGGTCTGAGATGATCTTGTCGAGCCCCACAAACGCCCCGCCGAGAATAAACAGGATGTTGGTGGTGTCGATGCGGATGAGCTCCTGCTGCGGGTGCTTGCGCCCGCCTTGCGGCGGTACCGCGGCTTCAGTGCCCTCGAGGATCTTGAGCAGCGCCTGTTGAACACCCTCGCCCGAGACGTCGCGGGTGATCGAGAGGTTCTCGGCTTTGCGCGCCACCTTGTCGATCTCGTCGATGTAGATGATGCCGACCTCGGCACGCTTGACGTCGAAATCTGCCGCCGTGATGAGTTTGAGCAGGATATTCTCCACATCCTCGCCCACATAGCCCGCCTCGGTCAGAGCTGTGGCATCGGCGATGGCGAACGGCACCTTGAGGATCCGCGCCAGCGTCTGCGCAAGCAGTGTCTTTCCGCAGCCGGTCGGGCCGAGGATCAGGATGTTGCTCTTTGCGATCTCAACGTCGCTGTCGTCCGTGGGTGCGATATGGACGCGCTTGTAGTGGTTGTAGACCGCAACGGAAAGAACTTTCTTCGCCTGCTCCTGTCCTACCACGTACGAGTCCAGGATCGAGTAGATCTCCTTCGGCGAAGGCAGGTCCTCAAGCACCGGTGCAAGTGCAGCTTCCTCGGCAAGCTCGTCTTCCACGATGTCGTTGCACAGATCGATGCACTCGTCACATATGTAGACACCCGGACCGGCTATCAGCTTCTTGACGTGGCGCTGGCTCTTTCCGCAGAAAGAACACTTCAGCGCCTCGGGTCCGTCCGGAGTCCGATTCATTCGCTCTTCGCCTCAAGGATACGGTTCACAAAGACCTCATCGACCAGGCCGTAGGAAACGGCGTCCTTGGCGGACATGATGTTGTCGCGCTCTGTGTCGAGGTGGATCTTCTTCTTCGTTTGACCGGTGTGCTTCGCGAGGATGCCATCAAGCTCATCGCGCATCCTGAGCATCTCTTTGGCCTGGATCTCGATATCCGTGACCTGACCCTGCGTGCCGCCCCAAGGCTGGTGGATGAGCACGCGCGAGTGCGGCAATGCGTAGCGCTTGCCGGGCGCGCCGGAGGCGAGCAGCACGGCGGCCATGCTGGCGCACTGGCCAACGCAGATCGTCGACACGTCGCACTTGATGTACTGCATGGTGTCGTAGATTGCCAAACCGGAAGTCACTGAACCACCGGGCGAGTTGATGTAGAGGTTGATGTCCTTGTCCGGCTCCGCGCTCTCGAGGTGCAGGAGCTGAGCGATCACGAGGTTGGCCACGTGATCGTCGATCTCCGTGCCGAGAAACACGATCCGCTCATTGAGCAGTCGCGAGTAGATGTCAAAGCTGCGCTCGCCTCGGCCTGTCTGTTCGATAACGATGGGTACAAGGGCTTTGATATCGGAAATACTCATGCTTTCGTCACTCCTCTGAAAGAAACCTAGGCGTTCTCGGCGGGCGCGTCCGCAGACGGCTCGGCCGGCTTGGCCTTCTTCCTGGTCGTCTTCTTGGCCGGCTCTGCTTGCGAGTCGGCTGGCGCCTCTACAGGCTGCTCCACCGGCTCAGCGGCCTTCTTGGCCGTCTTCTTCTTCGTCGTCTTCTTCGTCGTTGTCTTCTTCGTACCCGCAGCGGCCGCTTTTTCCGCGCCCGGCTCGGCTATCACGGTCTCGATGTTCTCCAGCAACCAGCCTGTCGCCTTGCGATGCATGACCATCTCCCACAGCACGGGCGCTTGCGCCTGGCCCCACCGCGCGCGCTGTTCGTCGACGGTCGTGCCCATGCCCTCTGCAAGCTCCGCATAGGTCGCGTCGACGTCTTCCTGCGTCACCTGCATGCCGAGCGCACGAAACAGGGACTCGAGTGCAAGGTCCTCGCGCACGTTCTCCTCGGCATCCTTGCGGATATCGGCGAGAATCTCCTCAGGCTTGATGTTGTATGCATCGCAGTACACATCCAACGACAGCCCTTCATTCTCAAGCTGCTTCATGAATGATTGCAGCATATTCTGAGCGCGAGACTCGGACAGCACGGCGGGGATGTCGCCTTCAAGACGACGGGCCAGCTCTTCGCGAGCAGCCTTCTCCTTAGCGCGCGCGTACGTTTTGGCTACGCCTTGCTGCAGACTCGCACGAAGATCCGCACGCATGCTCTCCATGTTGTCGAAACCAAAGTTCACCGCCAACTCGTCGTTGAGCTCGGGGAGGCGCTTGATCTTGACCTCATTCACGGTGATTTCGAAGCGGGCGGTCTTGCCTGCGACCTCGGCATTTGCGGATTCCGCCGGCATCGGGAACTCAGCGACAGTTTCGTCGCCGGCCTTGAGGCCGAGCAATCCCTGGTCAAACTCGACCGGCATCATGCCACGGCCAAGCTCGTAGAGGGACTTGTCGACGACGTTGCCTTCGTAGGGCTCGCCATCCATGTAGCCGGTGAATGAGATGATGGCGAAGTCACCTGCCTCGATGCCGCGATCCTCGACCGGCTCCAAAGATGCAACACGATCGCGCAGCTGATCCAGCCCGGCGTCTACCTCGGCATCGGAGACCTCTGCCGGCGGAACGGTGACTGTGATGTCGTCGTAAGCGGAAAGCGCAAGTTCCGGCCGCAGTTGCAGTTGGGCGGAGAAGGTGAATGTTTCGCCTTCTCCCACGGGCTGGTCGACGGAGATCTCGGGGTTGGTGATGGTGCGAAGATCCTCTTCGATGATGGCCTCACGGTACGCGGACTCAACGAGTTCCTCTGTGGCCTCCATCAGCACCTGCTCGCGGCCGACATGGGTGTCGATAACAGGGCGCGGAACCTTGCCCTTTCTGAAGCCAGGAATGCGCAAGTTCGCGCTGATCTTCTTGTACGCCTCGGTAACAGCCAAATCGACTTGATCCGCCGAGACGGTTACCGTGAGTTTGGCGTTGTTGCCTTCGAGCCGCTCGACTGATGTGGTGAGCACGAGTGATCCCTTCTTGTTTCGTCGACCCTGGCCGACCGGCGATAAGTCATCTGGTGCGGGCGAGAGGACTTGAACCTCCACGAGTCTCCTCACCGGAACCTAAATCCGGCGCGTCTGCCATTCCGCCACGCCCGCGCAGAACGGCTCAACACTATAGCAAATAAACCGCCGAATCACCCCCCGTGAACTCCGGGGCAACTCGCGAGTGCCGAGCATCGCATTCGAGAGTGCAAGTCGAAGAACCGCGGAGAGCGCAGGCCCGAACCAAAAAGCAGGCCCCTTGGGGAGCCTGCTTTCATCAAATACGGTGGTGGGCCGCCGGGGGGTCGAACCCCGGACCTTGGGATTAAGAGTCCCCTGCTCTACCAACTGAGCTAGCGGCCCGTATGCAACGCCTTCGACGAGTGACCGCCTCAAAGCGCGAAATCAACTCTTGGGGTGGATAACGGGGCTCGAACCCGCGACCTCCGGAGCCACAGTCCGGCGCTCTGCCAACTGAGCTACATCCACCATGAGTGGCTGGCACGCCCGGAGGGATTTGAACCCCCGACCTAGAGATTAGAAGTCTCCCGCTCTATCCAGCTGAGCTACGGGCGCATATGACGCCGTCCTTCTAGGCTTGTGCCGCGAAGCGGTACGGTACCCTTTGGCGACGCTAGTTGTCAATGGAGCGGCCGACGGGACTCGAACCCGCAACAACCAGCTTGGAAGGCTGATGCTCTACCAATTGAACTACGGCCGCAGACAGTTCGAAGCGTGGATCACATGATTCGCGCTTCGTAGCCTGAACAATCTACAGAACACACGGCAATACTTCAAGGTGCTACCACCCACTCGGCAACGTCTTCACCAAATGGAGTATTCTGAAGCGGCTCAAACCAACAAGGAAATCGGAAGCAAACACCCAAGCGATTTGCTTCGTCTGTTGAATTCTGGAGATGCAGTACATGCCGATCTGTGCACCCAAGTCCGACAACGAGTTCCGGGAATGCTGCTGTACGGGAAAGACCCTCGATCGGCTCGTACAGCCGGCCATTCTGAGCATTCTGGCCGACGAGGATCTCCATGGCTACGCGATTGTGCAACTCTTGGCTGAATCTCCGATGTTCGGAGGCCAGAAGCCTGATGCCACGGGCGTCTACCGCTCCCTTCGCCAGATGGAGGAACTCGGATACGTTGATTCAGTCTGGAACACGTCGGAGTCGGGTCCCGCCAAGAAGCTCTTCCATCTGACGGACAGCGGGTGCGCCTGCATGGCGCGCTGGGTCGACACCCTCACCTGCTATCGGGCAGCCGTCGGTGAGCTTATCAGCATGCTTCGAACCGCCCAGGCGAAGAATCAGGTAGTCGCTGCGGACTAGACCTCGGCGGCGAGCAGCCCAAGAGCGCGCTCCCACGCTGCGTAGACTGTCCCGACGAATTCTTGCTCACTTCGTATCACAGGCTCGTTCACGAGCGCGTGCGGCACTCCTGAGAACGCGGGCTCGAGGTAGCCAATGCTCAGCGCTCGCTCGGACATCGCGACGTCGTGCACATCGTCATCAAAGAGTTCCGGCTTCACAAGATAGGCTGCAGAAACAACATCCCAGCAGTGGAAACCGCCGAGATGGTACCGTTCGCTCATATCGCGGAACCAGTAACGGCATTTGCTCCAGAGATAGCTCCCGGCGGGGTTTTCGGCTGAAGGTGCGAAGCGTCTCTCGAACTCCTCGGCGGCGAAGAACGCTTTTAAGCAGTTGTTGCCCGTCGCGACGCTCACATTCCTCCCCTTTGAGAGCACGAGTTCCGTCGCAACGGGATCGCAGGCAAAGTTGAGTTCGTCCATGACGATGCCGTCAAAGACGAGTGTTTGCGTGATACCACCCATAAGAACGATCTCGCGAACATTGTGCAAGAAGCCGGGATCGATTAGCTGAGCACCTCGCAGGTTGGTCAGGGAGCCTGTCGCCACGATCGACACCTCACCGGGATTTGCTGCAACCGTTCGCGCGAGGTACTCGGAGGCATCGCTCGTCGGATGGCTTGCGTCCTGACAACCGCGAAAGACGGGAATGCTGAGACCCAACTCGCCGAACATGAGTTGGGTATTGGCGTACACGGTGTCAACGAGGTTGTTGCCGTAGGCAGTCGTGGCGCCAATGACCGTAGCGAGTTCAGGGTGGCCGAGGAGGAAGAGAAGTGCCAAGCCATCGTCGATATCGCATCCAGGAATGCCCATGGTGTTGTCGAAGTCGAAGATGACACGCTTGGGACCGTAGGACATTGCGGCGTTTCCCCTTTCGCGCGAGTTCGTAGATGCGAGTGTCCCACCATGCGCAAGGACATAGATTGCCATCCGAGATTCTCGAAATCGTGATGTTAGTAGTGTATCTCTACTAGTGGACTATGTCTTATAGTAGTCCCATGGTGGCGACAGCGAAAATGGCACTGCCAACCTGCTTGCATCACGCCGATAGGGCCAGGAAGACAAACCACGAAGGAGAAGCATCGCATGGAACTCAGAAACCGGCCGCTTACGCGTCGCCAGTTCGTCGAATTCGCAGGACTCACGGGTGTTGCAGCCCTATCGAGCGGCGCTCTGTGGGGTTGCGCCGCGAAATCGGGCGATTCCGGCTCGGCCGCTTTCAACATCGACAACGCCGATTGGAGCGCCATCGTCGCGGAAGCCAAGGGCAAGAGCGTCTCGTTCTACGGTTGGGGCGGCGATGAGAACCGCAACAAGTGGCTCGACACGACGGTTACTGACGCCCTCAAGAAGGACTACGACATCACGCTCAAGCGCGTTCCAATGGGCATCAATGATGTCCTGACGCAGCTCTCCGGCGAGATGCAGGCAGGCGCCAAGGAGGGTTCGATCGACTTCATCTGGATCAACGGTGAGAACTTCTACTCGACCATGCAGAATGGCTACCTCTACGGGCCATTCTGCCAGAGGCTGCCCAATTTCAGAGACTACGTTGACGCGAACACCGAGATCACCTACGACTTCGGCAAGCCCAACAACGGCTATGAAGCACCCTACGGCAAGGCGCAGATGGTCTTGCTCGTCGACATCAAGAAGACACCCACTCCCCCGTCAACGGCCGCCGATTTCTTCACCTTCTGCAAAGCGAACAAAGGAAGAGTGACCTACCCTGCCGCCGGCGACTTCACGGGTACCGCATTCATCTCCTGTCTCCTAGCAAGCGCTATGGGCGCCGACCAATGGAAGAAACTCACTGCGATGAACGCAAACGACGAGAAGGCCATCCGCGATCTTGTCGAACCGGGCTTGAAGTACCTCCGCAGCCTCAACCCCTACCTCTGGAAAAACGGCACAACATTTCCGGCCGACTCGGGCACCGTCTACACGATGTTTCAGGATGGCGAGTTGGTTCTCCATATGACCTACGACCCGTTCGGCTGGATCAACGACGTCAAATCCGGCCTCATTCCCGACACCACTCAATCGTTCATCTTGCGCGAGGGCACAGTTGGAAACACGAACTTCATGGCCATCGCAAAAAACGCACCCCATAAGGCCGCCGCGTTGGTCGCCATCAACGAGATTCTCTCTCCAAAGATTCAGCTTTCACAATACGAGACTCTCAAGACGGTCACCGTCCTTGACGTTTCCAAAGTCGATTCGAACACGCAGGCGGCCTTCAAGTCCGTGAGCCTCGGCAAGGGAACTCTTTCTCTCTCCGAACTCCTTGCTCATCGACTTCCCGAGGTCTCCGGCGGAGTCATCACTCTCATTGAGAAGCTTTGGACATCCGAGGTCGTCGGCAAATAATCGCAAACTGCTCGCGGCATGAGTGCTGCGACACACCCGGAGCCGGTGATCGGAGGAGGAGAGAACAGTGCTTCAAGACAATGAGCGGGGTTCCGCTGGCCGCAGGCCGCGCTTATTGGCCACGTCGCGCTCTTGTCTCGCTCCCTACCTGCTCATTCTGCCTGCCATGCTGCTGGCCTTACTCTTCGCATATGGAGTGCTGAACGGGATCCTCCAAGGTTTCGGTATTATGCCCTATCTCGGCCTGACCACGCCGACGCTTGAGTACTACACCGAGGCCCTCACCCGTTCCGATCTGATCTCGTCGATCCTCTTCAGTCTGTACGTTGCCGCCGCATCGTCCGTGCTCGCCACAATGGGAGGCGTGACCCTCTCGGCAGTCATTACGCGCCTTCGCGTAGGGCGCACTGGACGTCTCGCAAGCGTTCAGATTCCGATCATGACTGCGCATACGGTCGTGGCGCTGTCGGTAATCTCCCTCTTCAGCGGTAGCGGTCTACTGGCGCGCGTACTCAATTCGATCGGCGTGATCGGCTCACAAGCCGATTTCCCAACGGTGGTGGGCTCCTCACAAGGGTGGGCAATCATCCTTGTGTATCTCTGGAAGGAGATTCCATTTGTCGCGTTTTCCACGTTTGCCATCATGGGAAGTATCAGCGACCGTTTCTCCGAGGCCGCTTCGAGTCTAGGTGCCTCACCACTGCGAACGTTCTTCGCGGTCACTGTTCCTTTGAGTTCTCCTGCAATAGCAAAGTCGTTCCTGATCGTCTTCGCGTTCGCCTTCGGCTCATACGAGGTGCCGCTTTTGTTGGGTTCGACGCTGCCGCGTGCCTTGCCTGTACTCGCCTACATCGAGTACAGCAGTCCGGAGCTGCTTGACCGCGCCCATGCGATGGCGCTCAACGGGATCATGTCGTTCATCACACTCATTCTCGCATGGCTGTACTTGCGCATCATCCAACGAGAGCGAAGGGGCCGGTGACGCGAATGCCCGCCCAGTCGCCATCCGCTCGCCGATACTCTCGCGCCATGCGAGTCTTCTTCGGCATCTACCTGCTGGTCGTGTTCGTCCCGCTCTCAACCATTGCGGTGTGGGCTTTCGTCGACCGGTGGCCCTGGCCAAACCTGCTTCCCTCGGCACTCTCCACCCGCGGACTCGCCGAAATATTCAATGGGCATGCCCCGATCGGCGGTGTCTTGGCCCGCAGCATCCTCATTGCCGTCGCGGTTTCGGTCCTCTGCATCGTGATCGCGTCGCTTTCGGCACGAGCACTCGTCTTCTACGAGTTTCTCGGTAAGGACCTTTTCCGCTTTGCAACGATCCTGCCGTTCATCGTGCCGGCTGCGGTGTTCGCGATGGGTATTCAGGTGGCGTTTCTGCGCGTTGGGCTGGGCGGGACGATGCTGGGCGTCATCATCGCGCATACCGTTGTTGCACTGCCATACGCAATTGGCATCATGACCGACGTGATGGCGGCGGCAGGCCCCCGACTCGAAGAGCAGTCACGCGTGCTGGGCGCCTCGCGCCGGCAGACGCTCGTGCATGTCACAGTGCCATCGCTGCTTCCGGGCATCTTGGCTTCGGCTTCGATGGCCTATATCGTGTCGTTTAGTCAGTACTTCCTCACGTTGCTTGTTGGCGGTGGCTCCATGAAGACGTTTGCCGTAGTGATGTTTCCCTTCCTGTCGTCCGGCGACCGCACCATCGCTGCTTCCTACAGCCTCGTGTTTCTGGTCTCCACATTCGCGGTCTTCCTGCTGTTCGAGTGGATTCTCAAGAAACTCGGCATGCGTGAGACCAGGAGTCTCTTCCTCTAGAAAGGTTTGTCATGGGTCTCGTGGTTCGCGATCTCGAACTCACAATTGACGGCAGACGTATCCTGCACGGCATCTCATTCGATGTGGCCGATGGCGAGTTTGTCTCCATACTAGGGGCATCAGGGGCGGGCAAGAGCACGACACTCAAGTTGATCTCCGGAATCCTGTACCCGGATGCCGGTACGATCGAGATCGATGGCCAACCCGTGAACGACGTCCCGGCGCACCAGCGCCGTGCCTCCGTGGTCTTTCAGGACGTCCGTCTCTTCCCAAACATGAGTCTTGAGGACAACATCGCCTTCCCGCTGAAGATGCAGGGCATGCCTCGCACAAGACGACTTGAAATCGCACATGAGTTGCTTGGGCTGATGCATCTTGAGGGACTGGGCCGACGCGGCGTCCATGAAGTCTCGGGTGGTCAGCAACAACGCGTGGCCCTCGCTCGGGCGCTCGCGGCACAACCTCGCTTGCTCCTGCTCGACGAACCATTCTCGGGTATGGACGAGAGTCTGCGAGCCGAGATGCAGCATCTCGTCGTGGATCTGCACCGCAAACTCGGCATCACCACAGTGCTGGTTACACACGACGCCACTGAGGCGCTCATGGTGTCCGACCATATCGTCTACATGCATGACGGCGCGATCGTGCAGTACGGTGCACCGATCGACCTCTATGAACATCCCGCGTCGGCAGAGGTGGCAAGCTGCTTTGGTGACTGCACTGTGTTCAATGGCGCGATTGTCAATGGAGCGTTTCGCGCGAACGAGCTGGTGGTCCCCTGCATGGGAGCCTGCGGCACGGCCTGCTCGGCCAACGGCCCTGCCACTGCTGTTGTTCGTCATAGGGGTGTGCGGCTTAAGCCTGATGGGGTGCTGGAGGTCATCAGCTCCACGTATTGCGGTGATGGTTACATGGTGCGGGTCACCACGGGTGAAAACACGCTGACCGCACGATCACTCGTTGCTTTCGCCCCCGGCCAGCGTGTGGACCTGCATATCGAGAACGGGTCCTTGTTCGTATATTCGGATGCGGGCGCGGGCACCGGCCCCGTGACTGACTTCTTCGTTGAAAGAGACAGCGTGGCCGAGGGGGTCTCAGAGTGATCTCCACATTGGAGTTGGAGGAATACCTGCGCGACGCCGCCGACTTGCGAGTTGCTCTCGGCATTCCAGTCGGTGTCGAACTCCCTCTCACGCCGATCGGACAAGGCGAATACAACGCGAATTTCAAGTTCACGCATCCAGTGAGCGGCCAACATCTTGTGCTGCGCGTCAATATGGGTAGCCAGATGCATCTGGACGACCAGATCGGTTACGAATTCAAGGCGCTACAGCTGCTGGAACACAGTGGCCGCACGCCACATGCTTACTACGTGGACGGATCACGTTCGCGTCTGCCGTATGGCGTGCTTGTGATGGAGTTCCTGCCCGGCAGGCCGCTCGTGTACGAGACGGGCATCGTGCTGGCAGCCGAAATCCTTGCCGACGTGCACAGCGTGCCCGTGCCGGCCGAGTGCCACCTCGTGCGTCCTGAAGACCTCCCTGACGCGATAGTCCAAGAGAGTCGTGACATGCTCGCCGTCTACACGGACTCGCCCTTCGCGACTCCGCACATCTCGGCAGCACTCGAACAGCTCGCGAAGAAGGCCGGCCGACTCGCGCACATGGCAACTGGCCATGGCATTCCCGAGACGGAGCGGCATGTCGTCAACACGGAACTCAATGCGGCGAACTTCCTCGTCAACGGGCCGGCCCGACCCAACTATCTGGTCGACTGGGAGAAGCCCATCCTAGGCGATGTAGCGCAGGACATAGCTCACTTTCTCGCTCCCACGACGACGCTGTGGAAGACCGAGACCGTCCTGACTCGCGAACAGATGGCCGAGTTCCTCGGCCTGTACTGCACCGCGGTCAACGGACGTTTCTCCACCCATGCGCTCGAATCGCGCTTCGAACAGTATCTGTCCATCACCTGTCTGCGCGGCATTGCCTGGTGTGCGATGGCATACGTCGAGTACCAAGACCCGCGGCGCACACTGCGCAACGAGTACACCTACGAAAAGATCAAGGCGTATCTCGCACCCGAATTCCTCGATTGCATCGATACCGAGTTCTTCGGATGAAGAACGCGGTGGTGAGCATCGGAGCCTACGCGCGGTTCTCCATCTCGTCGACAACCTCGGTCTTGATCTTGCGCACCAGTTCCTGAAGCGCCCCGAACACGTGCTCTCGGATGTCTCCAGCCACCAGCGCGTACATGATGTCGTCGCCCACCTGAAGCGTGCCGCTGTTCACCCATGCGCGCACATACGCAACGCCATCCATATGCGAGACCTGTTCAATCACCTCACCGAGGCGATCCGGGTTGTACGACAACTCCATCCCTGTGACGACAGCGCCACTCCGGGAGGTTCCCCTCACAATACCGTTGTGTATGAGGCACATGCCAACACCCGGCGCTTCAGGTCCAGTTTTGACTTCGGCAAGCCACGCGTCGACAGAAGGTCGCTCTCTCTGCATCATCCGCTCCATTCCTTCATTCACTCCGTTGATTGCGGCCGCTCATGTGCCACGGCCACGTTGCTCCTGCACGTCTGTCGGCTCTCTTAGTCTTCAACGCGGTCCAATTCGAGCACCGGCCGGATGACCGCCTGCATCGCCTCCGCTGTGGGCGATGCGGCGAAGTGCTCGACGAAAGCACGACCGCTGTCGCATGCGTCCGCGATCTGAGGATCCATTGGAATCGCCCCCAAGAATCGGACACCCATATCTTGAGCAATCTCCCGGCCACCGCCGGAACTCAGGATTGTCGTGACCTCACCGCAGTGAGGACAAGCGAATCCGCTCATGTTCTCCACGATCCCAAGCACCGGAACCTCAAGCTTCCGACAGAATGTGATGGATTTCCGCACATCGACCGAGGCTACCTTCTGTGGTGTGGTGACTATCACCGCCCCGTCGATATCTCCGATCATGTGGCAGATTGACAGCAACTCGTCTCCCGTTCCGGGAGGAGTGTCGATGATGAGATAGTCCAGATCCCCCCACTCGACATCGGCAAGGAACTGCCTGATGATCCCTGTCTTCACAGGGCCTCGCCATATGAGTGCATCGTCGTGATTACGCAGCATGAAACCGATGGACATCACTTTGATCCCGCCCGCATCGACAGGCAGCAATCCATCCTCTGAACCGATAAGGGTGGCTCCTTCGAGACCCAGCATCGTTGGAACGCTCGGGCCGTGGATATCTATGTCGAGCAGGCCGACGCGCTTACCCGCCAGCATCAAGGCGACGGCCATGTTCACGGCGACTGTGCTCTTGCCTACGCCGCCCTTCCCTGACAGGACGGCGACTTTGTGTTGCACGCGACAGAGCCTCGCCTGCAACTTACGCCGGTCCTCGAAATCCTTGTCTCCCTCACCTTGCACGCGTTTGTTGGCAGAGCATGTTGCATCGCTGCATGAGCCGCACGATCCGGCTGTGGCACTTGCAGCCTCCTCTTGGGCACCGTCTTCCACGGTAAGCCTCCTTTGACTCAGTCGAGTCACGGCGAGTACCGTGACGTTCTTGCTCTAGACTAACCGATTATCCCAGCATGAATTGCGGCGTGTACAGCGCATCCGGCGCCGTTACGTCAACCCCAGATGACTCTCCAGTGCGCCCCACGCGATTTCGATTGCGCGCATTCCCTCTCCGTTTGCCGCCGGAATTGCTACGGCAGGTTCGAACGCCATGCGTTCCAACGCGCGACCCAGCGCAGCGTCGAAGGGAATCTCGGCAAGGAGCGGAAGTTCGTGCTTCTCCGCCAACGCTCGAATACGATCCGCGCCAGATGTGGAGAGGTCAGCCTTGTTGAGCACAACCACCACAGGCACGCCGAGTCGGCTCGCTAGATCAACCAGACGCGACAAATCGTGCTCGCCTGAGATCGTAGGCTCGGCAACCGCCACCAGCAGATCGGTGTTCGTGATCGCGGCAATGACGGGGCATCCCACGCCGGGAGGGCCATCGACGATCAGAAGCTGTGCGCTCTCCCGCTCAGCGATTTCCTTTCCGAGCCGGCGCACCTCGGTCACGAGCTTCCCGGAAAGGTCTTCGCCCGGGCCGAGTTGCCCATACGCGATCGGACCCGCCGCACTCTCGCCGAGACACGCTATGCCGGCGCTCGAAGAACACATTCGGACGGCCTCGGCCACGCAGACGCGCGCACAGTAGCCGCATCCCTCGCATGCCCACGGGTCAACCACTCGCAGAGCGTTGGCTCCTTCAGAGATTGCCCCGAACCTGCAGACGCTGTCGCACAGCCCGCAGCTGCGGCACAGGCTCGAATCAATCTCGGCTCGCGCCCCTCCAACAAACGGCTCACGCATGATTTCGTGGGCGTGCAGAGCGAGCGGAAGGTTCGATGCCTCAACGTCGGCGTCGGCAACAGCCACCACCCGTTTGCGCGCAGCAAGGTGGGCAAACAGCGCAGCCAGTGTAGTCTTCCCCGTACCGCCCTTGCCGGATGCCACAACGATTGTCTTCATCGAAGCACTATCTCTCGGTTCGCGTGCGACTTCGCGCCAGCATGCCTGCGTATGCTCCTGAAGGCTTCCGCCAAGACCTCACGCACGCCGGGCACGACATCTACCACAAGCGCGCCGCGGGCGTAGGTCTCGGCGATCCGCCGGTCGAAACGCAAACGACCCAGAATCGACGCGCCATAGCGCTCAGCCAAGCGGTCAAGAGCGTCGGATGGTTCGCCGGCGTCGCGGTTCAAGAAGACGCCCATCGGCAGTCTCAGATCGCTCCCTAGGCGCAAGCTCAACTCCAAGTCGTGCAGTCCAAACGGCGTTGGCTCGGTCACAAGCAGCAATGCATCCGCGTTGCGCATGGAGGCGACCGCCGAACAAGCCACGCCAGGCGGCGCATCCAGCACCACGAACCTGGCGCCGCACGAACGGCCGGCCTCGCGGGCTGCTCTAATCACCAGCGGTGCCTTGACCTGTCCCACATCAAGCCGGCCGGTCACTACCGTTAAGCCGTCCCTAGCGGTGGGTACCCCAACACACACTTCGCCCACACGGCGCGCCACTTCGTGCATCGCCCCCGTCGGGCACATGTCGACGCAGAGCCCACAACCGTGGCACAACTCGTCGAATACGATTGCCGAAGGACCGAAGATGCGCGACGCTCCATAGGCGCAAGCATTTCGGCACACGCCGCACGCCGTGCAGGCCGTCGAGTCGACCTCTGCGACCAACGCGTCGACCCGCAACGTCACCTCGGCGCTCACGTCGAAGAAGAGGTGGTCGTTCGGCGCCTCAACATCGCAGTCGACAAGCGTCGTCGCGAGTCCGCTGGCGGCGACCATTGCAGCAAGATTGCTCGAGACCAGCGTCTTGCCGGTACCCCCCTTGCCCGAGGCCACCGCCAGCGTGAAATGATCGGCTTGGGCGCTCATGCTGCCTCTCACAGCAGCTAGTGGTTTCCGCCGCCGCAGGCGTTGTCCAGCTCCATGACCGGCAACTCGCCTTGCAGAACTCTACTCACGACATCGCCCACGCCCGGCGTCTGGTTGTCGAAGAACACCCTGATGCCCACGTCCTTGAATCCCATGAGTGGACGCGCACCCATACCGCCGGCCACGAGCGCGTTGACGCCGTGGGAGGCGAGAAGATTGACAGGTGCCAGGCAGCCACCCTCGACATGAGGGGGGTTGCCGACAACGGAAACCTCGACTATCTCGCCATTCTCCATGTCGATCACGGTGAAACAGTCGCAGTGCCCAAAATGCCCCGAGCGCTCCGCCTTCAATCCACCTTCGCCAACCGTCGGAACAGCAAGCCTGATTCGGTCACTCATGCGCATATCCTCTCATCTGTCGGTCCGGAGCCATCAGTGGTCCGGCTGAGTTACCCAACGAACTACATCCCCACATGGCTTTCGCCCTCAGAAAGCGGTTCGAGCGAGGCCGAGTTGAACCGATCAATGGCCTCCCTCACGGTCAGGGTTGCCGCGCCATAGCCCCGTACACCTGCCGCTTGCAGGGCCTTGTACGCATTCGGCCCGAGATGACCGGTCAGCACGGCCTCAGCCCCGTGTCCACATACGGCCTCCGCTGCGCCGAAGCCGGCGCCTTTGAGCGCCTGCTGGTTCACTTTGTTGTCGAGGACCTCCAACTCAAGCGTTTCTGTGTCGACAATCAACAGATGCGCTGCCCTGCCAAAGCGTTCATCGACTCTCGACTCGAGTGTGGGCTCCAACGCGCTGATGGCGACCTTCATTGCTGAGCACTTTCTGCCGATCGGTCCCCGTCGTTCTCGACGAGCCCGCTCTCCAGCAGACCAGCAAGCAGGCCCGCCACCGTCTCGCGCTCTCGTAAGTGCTGAATCCAATGCCGCGCAAGCTCAAGACCCTCGCTTGTGAGCTCATAGTCACGACGCCGTGGGCCCGAACCCTCCTCACACCATGCCGATACTGCGTAGCCCTCACCCTCAAGTCGGCGCAACACGCGGTATAGTCCCCCCGCGTCCGCATCGACTTGGCCATCGGTCATCTCAAGGATGATCCGTTGCAGGTCATAGCCGTGGCTCCCCCCGGTAAGGAGGGCCGCAATCGCAGCCGGCTCAACAAGCGTGCCATGCCCTCCACCGCCGCCTGCATGGCCTCGGCCGCAGCAGCGTCGACCCGCACGCTCGTTGTCCTCAACTTCGCAGCATCGCAGATCCTCACCAGTCATACTGTGCGCTCCTAATCCGTCGTGATCCTGCATCCACGCTAGATGTCGACTACTTGCGAGGCAATCAAGCCGTCTTCACCGGATCACAGTATCTCACCCAGCCGCTGGCGATGCGTCCCAGGCACGCCCCATACACTCGTGAATCTCCTCTTCGCTCGGAAGCTCGCCTGAGTAGAAACTCAGAACAGCGGTCCGAGGTACTACCCTGCCAACGACGACGTCGTCGTAGAGTTCGCGCAGACGCGGCATCGCGTCATCCGACCCCACCGGTGAGGCAAAGACAACCCGGGAGGCGCCGTGACGCCGCATGTACTCCGCTGCGGACTGTGCAACGAGATAGGTCTCGGCCATGTCGTCGACGACTATCACGTTGCGTCCTTCGAGGTCCACGAACTCACGGCCTCCTCGGCAGCGGTCGGTCTCACTGCGAAGGTGCTGCGCCAGTTCGCCTCGTGATCTCGTCAGCTCATATCGAGTGAGCTGAGTGTGCGGATCGACTGTAGCAAAGCCGTCGGGATCTATCGCACCCAGCGTGAGTTCGGGAAAGCATGGGACGCCTATGCGACAGACTGGCACGCACTCGTAAGCTACGCCCAAGCCTAACGCGACTGTGGCGCCCACCAAAGCGCCGCCTTTCGGGATTCCAACGACGACGGTGCCGGTCCGGTCCGTTATTTGCGCCAGGGTGTGTGCAAGCCTCTCACCGGCGACGCTCCTATCGACTGACATAGCGCACCTCCAATCCGTAGAACCTGCTGTCCGATTTGTGCCTCTCGATCGACAGGACATCGGTCGATCTACATATAGCTGTTATATGCATTGTATGTTCATCGCATGTATATGTCAACGTTCACGCTTCGCCCCGACTCGCCCTTTCTTGCATGCGGCATCCCCCGGGACCTCTTGTAGTTCCCTAGTGATGTGGCGTGAACAGCTGGTGCGTGTACCATGAGCCTCGAGTAAGACAGCGCTGCGGTGCGGCCCACACAGACCACAAGGGCGAGCCATGCTGCAACCGGAGTTGTCGTCTCCCGTAACCTTGCTCTGCGTCGAAACGTTACCCCCATAGGAACCAGCAGGCAGGAAACCATGTGACGGAGAAGAAGCTCACGCGGCTGATCGCCAGAGCCAAGAAGGGCGATAGCATCGCCTTCGGCAGACTCTACGACGAATACGCCAACAGGGTGTACGCGTTCGTACGATCGCGCACGAGTTCGGCACACGATGCCGAGGATGTGACTGCAACCGTGTTCCTCAAAGTATGGGAATCACTCGGATCGTACGACAACAACGGAGTGCCGTTCTCGGCGTGGCTCTTCCGCATCGCTCGCAACGCCGCGGTCGATGAGTACCGGCGCGGCGAGCGAAGGCCGATCCCCACCGATGGCGCGCCTGACGATACGGTGTGGGCAGACAGCGCCGAAGTGCTCGCGGTAGCGCGCGCGGATGCCGAGATGCTCCGGAGCGCAGTGCGATTGCTCACAGAAGAACAGGCCTCAGTCATCGCGCTTCGCTACTGGTGGGACTTGAGCATCAAGGAGACGGCCGAGTCTCTCGGTAAGAATGAGAATGCTGTGAAGCAACTTCAGCATCGGGCGGTCAAATCGCTCGCTCGCATATTGCAGGAGGATAGCTCATATGGAAACGCATGAGGATTTCGAGCACATGCCTGTGACAGCGCTCCGAACGGCCGCCGAGTCGATGCCGGATCAGGCACGTGCCGATGTGCGTCGGCGCGTGATGAGCACGATTCAGCCACGAACACGGTCTGGCTTCTTCTTGGCGCAATCGCGACGCATCGCGGCGGCGGTGACAGCGGCTACCGTCCTATTCGGCGGTGGTGTGGCGTATGCAGCCAACGGGTCGCTCCCCGGCAGCACGCTCTATCCCGTCAAGCGTGCGGTAGAGAACGCGATCGTCGCGGTGCTACCGACAGGTTCGCTGGAGCGGCAGGTGCTCGTCGGGTTGGCGGAACGGCGGGCTGAAGAGGCAGGCGCTCTCGCCCGCCGGACGGGCGCAACCCAGGCCGATGTTGCGGGTGTGCTTGAGCAGTTGCGCGACAGTGTGCACATCGCTGGCGGTGTGACCGGACTTCAGGAACAGGAACTCTTGCGTATACAGAGCCGTATCGGTGAGGTTCCCGATTGGGCACAGACTGCGATCGAGAAGGCCATCTCGGCCGAGAACGACGCTCAGCAGGGCGCCGGCAGCGCGGGTCCTTCGAATGAAGGCGCCGGTTCTTCTGGCGGCAGCGGTACGCCCCAGGAGCCAGCCCCGGGCTCCGGCTCCTCAGGAAGCGGATCAGGCGGCGGCGTCTCAGGATCTGACAGCAGCACCGGCTCAGCAGGATCCGGCGGACAAATTCAGCAGAACGGCACCCAACGAGGCCTCGGGAATTAGCAGGACCACCCGTAACGCGGTAATGCCTCGGCGCGTTCTCTTGAGTGAGAGCACATAACGCAACGAAGGGACACCCCATGAAACGAACACTGTTTGCCGCACTGACGTTGGTCCTGCTGATGTCCATGACGGTCCCCGCATTTGCCGCAGGCCGCAACGGCACAACGGCAGGCACGGGTACCGGAACCGGAATCTGCACGAACCCCATCGGCGACCAAGTCCCTGACTGCATACAGGATCGTCTGCAAGATGGCACTGGTTTGCAGGTGCCGGCGACGGTTCCGGGCGTTCAGTCTCAGGGACAGAATCAGGTTCGCTCGCAGGTAGCAAGTATGCAGCCTGAGCCGGCCATGACCCCCGCCAACCCATCCGCCTATGCCCAGCGCGTGCTCGCACAGAACGAAGTGTGCATCGGAAACGACACCAACGTGCCGGCGGAGATCAGCGCCAGAATTAGCAATCTTTTCAACAACTTCGTTGAGCGCTTCAGGGGGTTGTTCGGCCTGCGGTAAGATCAGGGCCGTTCCTCCGATAGAGGCGTACTCACAAGAAGGGCACCCCACGGGTACCCTTCTTGTTTGATCGGCACGGGATCAGCTGCAAACCGATGTCCCGGTCACGTCCGCCGCACGTCACGCCACCTGACTGCGCGACCGGCGGGGAGAATGATGCCGCTCGCTATGTCGCGATTCTCGCAGATCTCTCATGGGTAGGTAAGACAGGCAGGGTCGCTTGGCTCGGCGGAGAGTGCAACACGCAGGAGGTCATGATGAGTGCCCAGAAGAAGGTGCCCGCCAAGGGCAAGCACGCGGCAGGGATAGGTGCCCGCGAAACCGGTAACGCCGGTGAGTTGCACCAACACGCCGGAGGAGAACACCCTCCGCTAACGACAAACCAAGGCGTCCAAGTGTCGGACGACCAGAACTCGCTGCACGCCGGAGATCATGGGCCGACATTGCTCGAGGACTTCGTCCTCCGAGAGAAGATCATGCACTTCGACCACGAGCGCATCCCAGAGCGCATCGTACACGCGCGTGGCACGGGAGTGCACGGCTTCTTCGAGCTTACGAACTCGCTGAGCAAGGTCACGACCGCGAAGATCTTCACCCAGGTCGGCGTCAAAGTCCCGGTCTTTGCTCGCTTCTCAACCGTCGCTGGCGGATCGGGATCAGTCGACACTCCCCGCGACATACGTGGCTTCGCCGTTAAGTTCTACACAGAGGAAGGCAACCTGGACCTCGTGGGCAACAACGTTCCGGTCTTCTTCATCCAGGATGCCATCAAGTTCCCTGACTTCGTCCACGCCGTGAAGATGGAGCCGGATCGTGGGTTCCCGCAGGCCGCAAGTGCACACGACACCTTCTGGGATTTCGTCTCGCTCACGCCTGAGTCGATGCACGCGGTCATTTGGGCGATGTCGGACCGCACGATTCCCCGCTCCTTGCGCATGATCGAGGGATTCGGCGTCCACAGCTTCCGGTTCATCGACCGTTCGGGCTACAGCACGTTCGTTAAGTTCCATTGGCGCCCCAAGCTCGGGCTGCAGTCCACCCTCTGGGATGAGGCAGTCAAACTCGCCGGCGCGGATCCGGACTTCCACCGCCGCGACATGTTTGACAGCATTCAAGCTGGCGCGTTTCCCGAGTGGGAGCTTTTCGTCCAGCTGTTCACGCCGGAAGAGGCGGACGGCTTCCCCTTCGACCATCTCGACCCCACGAAACTGATCCCGGAGGAACTCGTGCCGCTCACGCCCGTCGGGCGCATGGTGCTCAACCGCTGGCCCGACAACTTCTTCGCCGAAACCGAGCAGGTCGCCTTCTGCCCCGCCAACATCGTGCCGGGCATGGACTTCAGCAACGACCCGCTCCTGCAGGGTCGGCTTTTCTCCTATACCGACACGCAGCTCTCACGTCTTGGCGGAGTGAACTTCCACCAGATCCCGATCAACTCACCCAAGTGCCCCGTGACCAACAACCAGCGCGACGGGCACATGCAGATGGCGGTGCCAAGCGGCCGAACCAACTACGAGCCGCAGTCACTCGAGCCAGATCGGCCCCTCGAGTCCCCCCACGGATTCGCTAGCGCCGCGGTCTCCATCGATCACGGGCTCAAGCGCCGCATTCGGCCGGCAAGCTTCGCCGATCACTACAGCCAACCCCGCCAGTTCTACCGCAGCCAGAGCCCCGCGGAGCAGGCTCACATCGTATCGGCGTACGTGTTTGAACTGTCCAAGGTGCAGACGCCACACGTGCGAGAAGCGATTGTCGGACACCTGCGCAACATTGACGCCTCACTGGCCAAACGCGTCGCCACCGGCTTGAATATGGCTACGCTTCCGGCAGCTCCTCAAGCGGCAGCCCACATTCAAGACTTGGCGAAATCGCCCCCGTTGGGCCTCATTAGCAAGATGAAGGACACGCTCAAGGGTCGTTCAGTGGGCATTCTCATTGCCAACGGATCCGACAGCGCGGCGATTGACGCGATCCGGAAGGCGGCGCACGCTGCCGGGGCCGTCGTCAAGGTGGTGGCGCCCAAGATCGGCGAGGTCAAGCTCGGAGGCGGCAAGTCCGAGGTTATCGAGAACCAACTCGCCGGGACGCCGTCGGTGATCTTCGACGCGGTGGCGGTGATCCTGTCCGACGTAAGCGCGAAGCAGCTTGCCAAGGAAGGTGCCGCGGTTGACTTCGTGCGGGATGCATTCGGCCACCTCAAGGCCATCGCCGCCGACGAAGGTGCCAAGGCACTCCTCAAGACCGCCGGCGTCACTGCCGACGCAGGCGTCATCGACGCCGCCGACCCCAAAGCTTTCATCAAGGCAGCAAAGACTCGCCAGTGGGCGCGCGAGCCGAAGGTACGCACACTGCCGTAGGCGGAGACCCACTTGGTGAATCGCGCCCGTCGAGGAAGAACTCGGCTCGGGTTCATCGGCGCCACGACGAAGCCGTCGCGTAGAATCGATGAGCGCAAAGGCCGGAGGAAGCTCTCCGGCCTTTGCGTGATCACATGCGATGCCCTCTTCTCACGCGAGGGTTCGCGCAACGATGTATGGTCGCCTTCGACGAACAGCGCCAGACTATCCGCCGCGCTCTTGATGCCAACCAGCGCCGGTCCGCTGCCCTCTTGAATTCATTGCTGGATGCCGTAATCGACAAGGCGACATACACCGCGAAGTCCGCCGAACTCGAAACCGAGAGAGTCACTTTGGAACGCCGTCTTTCGGCGCTCTCAGAGAAGCCTGTCGGACTGACTGCGCAGGTTGAAGGCTTGGCTCGGCAAGCGGCATGCGCGCATATCGACTTTTCCTGCGCTGATGAGGAGACAAGGCGCGAGATCCTCGCTGGGGTACTTTGTAACCTGCTCGTACAAGACGGTCACATAGCGTCCTACCAGTGGAAAGACCCTTTCAGCGTCCTCGAAATGGACTCCGAAAGGGCCTTCATTTGCACATGGTCGGGCTGACAGGATTTGAACCTGCGACCCTCTGCTCCCAAAGCAGATGCGCTACCAAGCTGCGCTACAGCCCGAATTGCCCAAACCGCCGACCTCTTGGCGAGGCGAGCATCGAACAGTATAGGGAGAGGGCTGCTCAGGGGCAAATGCTAGTTGACGCCAAACATCCCCATGGCTATCTGGTAGCCGATCTTCCGGGGGTCTCCCGACACCACCAGCATTGGAACCGCTTCAGCGCCGACAGCAATCTCCTGCCCGCTCGAAAGCGTCAGCAGATGCGTATCACCGTCGTGGAGTACCGAGACCACATGATCCAGGTTGACAGTCCAAGACTGCCCGCGCTTATCGGTGAACTTCACGAACATGCTTCGACCCGTCTTCCTGCCGATTTTCCTATCGGCGCAGCATACCATTCCCAACAGGAGAATCGCCGCGGTCTCAGCCGCGCTTGAGCTTGGCGCGCAGATCGCGCAACGCCGCCCCGCGGTGACTGATAGCGCTCTTCTCGGCGAGTGAAAGCTCGGCCATGGTGTGACCGGGGATGGCGTCGGGCAGAAAGAGCGGGTCGTAGCCAAAACCGCCGTCCCCACGTAGCTGAAAGCCAATCTTCCCCTCGCAGGTTCCGTTCGCGACGACCTCTGATCCGTCGTCCTCCACGAGCACCATCGTGCACCGGAAGCGAGCGCTCCTCTCGGCTGCGGGAACCTCCTTGAGCGCGAGGAGCAGGCGCGCGTTGTTCTTGGCATCGGCGGCGCACTCGCCGGCATAGCGGCTTGAGTAGACGCCGGGCTCGCCGCCGAGCGCGTCGACTTCGAGACCGGAATCGTCTGCGAGCGCCGGCATGCCGAAGCGCTCGAACGCCGCCCGGGCCTTGATGCGCGCGTTGTCCTCAAAGGTGGTGCCGGTCTCGTCGGGACTTGGCCACTCATCGGAGAGCTCGTCGGCGGAGACGAAGCGCCAGCCCTCGAAGTTCAGTGCCGAGCGGATCTCGGTAAGCTTGCCGCGATTCGATGTGGCGACGACGACCGTTAGCGTGGAGCCGTCAGGATTCGTAGACATCCAGGTCCTCCGAAAGAACGTGCTGCTGGATCTCCAGCAGCCGCCCGATCCCTCCGGTGGCCAGATCGAGCATCGCGTCGAGGCGCTTGCGGTCGAACGGCGTCTGCTCGCCGGTGCCTTGCACCTCGATGAAGCGCCCGCGGCCGTCCATGACGACGTTCATGTCGACCTCGGCAATGGAGTCCTCAGCATACTCGAGGTCGAGCAGGAGCGTGCCGTCGACCATGCCCACACTTGTGGCGGCGATCTGCTCCAGAAACGGCAGGCGCGCGATCTTGCCAGCCGCCATCCACTCCGAGAACGCGTCGTGAAGCGCGATGTATGCGCCGGTGATCGACGCGGTTCGAGTACCGCCGTCGGCCTGCAGGACGTCACAGTCCACGGTCACCGTCACTTCGCCACCGAGAGCGCCCATGTCGACTGCGGAGCGCAGCGAGCGGCCCACCAGGCGCTGGATCTCCTGCGTGCGGCCTTTGGGGCCGCCGGAGGAGCTCTCGCGGCGTGAGCGGGTGTGCGTGGCCGCCGGCAGCATCGCGTACTCCGCCGTCACCCATCCAAGCCCGCTGCCGCGCCTCCACGACGAGACGCCCTCCTGGATCGACGCCACGCACAGCACGCGCGTGTCGCCGAGCTCGAAGATGCAGCTCCCCATCGCGTGCTTCAGGTAGCGGCGCGTGATCCGCACAGGGCGCAGCGCATCGGGCGCGCGGCCTTCAAGTCGGTTCGTCATCTAGTCGTCCTTTCCGCCCACAGGCGAGATCTCGAACACATCCAGTTCGTTCGCGACGACCACCGGGCCGTCGAATACCGCGGCAGCATAAGTCACCATCGCCGCGCGGTCGTTTGTCGGCCACACGTGGGCAAGCACGAGCGCTCTCACGCCTGCGTCTCGAGCGAGCGCCCCCGCCTGCGATGCCGTCATGTGCGGCCCAAACCCGGCATAGGCCTCCGGAAACGTCGCCTCGGCGAGCAGCAGATCGGCGCCCAGCGATACGGCGAACGCAGCGGGGCCGGGCGCCGTGTCAGCGGTGTAGACCAGCCTGGCACCGTCGGCCTCGGCCACCAGCGCATACGTAGGCTCGATGTGGTCGACTCGGCGCGGTGTGATCGTCAGATCGCCGACAGCCACGCTCTCGCCATCGACAAGCAGCACCGGCACAAACGCGAGAGCCAGATCGGTAGCGATGCGCGTGTTGACGGGGCCGCAGAGCGCCTCCCACAGTCCCTCGGGCATGTAGAGCGCGAGCGGAGGCCGTGGACCCTCGGGGGCATAACGGAGGAGGGAGTTCAGTGCGTAGAGATCAGCGAAATGGTCAGGGTGAGCGTGCGTGACAAAGACTGCATCGAGCGCGAGGGGATCGGTCACCTTCCCGAGGTTCGAAAGCACTCCGTTGCCGCAGTCCAGCAGCACCCGAGCCCCACCCGCCTCGAGATAGTGCCCCGTGCACGCCTGACCGGGTCCCGCGTAGCTCGCCGCCGAGCCGAGTACCGTCAGTCGCATGAGCCCTCTTTCGCCGTTCCCTCGGCCGCTCCCGCAGCCAGCTGCTCGAGCGCGACATGCTCGACCTCGCCGATTGGCGCGCCGAACACCCGCGAGCCCAGCTGCTCGAACTCCTGCACGTCGCCTGTGGTGGCAAACAGGTGCCGAGGCGGACGGCCATCGGCCAGCGTCAGCTGGTCACGGCGCAGGAGCGTCTCGGCCACCTCGCGTGCCGTCTCCTCGGCCGACGAGATGATGCGTACGCGCGGTCCTACCACGGACCCGATCGCCGCCGAAAGCAGCGGAAAATGCGTGCAGCCGAGCGCGAGGGTGTCGATCCCGGTGCGTTTCAACGGATCGAGGTACTGACGAGCAATCGCGTGGAACGCCGGACGGACGAACACGTCGGCCGAGTCCGCCATCAGCCCCTCGACAGCGCCCACATCGAGCCGCAAGCCTTCTTCGACGATGTCGACAAAACGCGGAGCCGCCACACTGAAGACGGTCACACCGGCGTCGAGCGCACGCACCGCGCGGCTGTACGCGCCCGACTCAATGGTGCCGACCGTGCCGATCACTCCGACTCGGCGGTTCCTGGTAGCCTGCACCGCCGCCCGCGCACCCGGCTCGATGACTCCGATCACAGGCACCGAGAACGACCGTTGAGCCAATTCGAGCCCGGCAGCGGTTGCGGTGTTGCATGCGATGACCAGCATCTTGACTTGGCGGCGTTCCAGCCACGCGCCAATCTCAAGCACAAACCGCCGCACCTCGGCCAAGTCGCGCGGGCCATACGGGTATCGCGCAGTGTCACCAAGATAGACGAGCGACTCGTGCGGCAGCGCGCGCGCGATTTCGCGCGCGACCGTCAGACCGCCGAGACCGGAATCGAAGATACCAATGGGTTGAGACTGCATGAGGCCAGTATAGCTTGTCTACCTCGGCTCACGGGACCGGCGGCTTCTCGGGACCGACGAGCACACGACCGGCTTCAACCGCGACCTCATAGGTGCGCAGAGGCCGAGGGTGCCTGACCAGTTCAGAGATGCCGAGCACGGCACCCGTCCAGTCGGTCCAGCGCACTACATGGCCGTCCGAAAGATCGAACTGCGAGTGATGGAGGGGGCATGTCACAACCGTGCCGTCCAAGACGCCCTTTGCCAGATGGCCGTGGAGATGCGGGCAGCGAGCGTCGGAGATGTAGTAGCGCCCCCCGACCAGCGCTACAAGCAGCTCGTGGTCTTCGACCTCTACGGATGTCATCGTACCTTCGACCAAGGGTGCCGCCAGCGGCACTTCGATGTAGCCTTCCATGTTTGAAGCCCCTCCCATGGTCTCGTCATTGGGTCTCACGGTATATGCCCAACAACGCGAAAAGAACGGCCCCTTTTGAGGGCCGCTCTTCTGAACGTTTGCTATGAAGCCGTTAGACTACTTGGCGTAGACCTTGGTGGCCTGCAGCTTGCCGTTCTGGCCAGTGGTGACCTCGAACGAAACGGCCTGGCCCTCTTCGAGGGTCTTGAAGCCGCTGGTCTGGATCTCGGAAAAATGGACGAACAGATCGTCGCCATCCGTACGCGAGATGAAGCCATAGCCCTTGTCAGCGTTGAACCACTTAACTGTACCTTCAGCCATTCTAAACTCACTCTCCTGCCCCGCAGGGCAAAAAACAAAGCGACGCAACATTCCGCAATCTGCGCGAAACGCCACGCCGCGAAACTGGATCCCCTTCGGATCCTGCGGAGAGTATAGCACACGACTCGCCGATGACGCGCAACCTATATTTCATGGTCCCGAAACAGAGCCGTGTTTCACTAAGCCAATGATGAATGTAGCAGATCCTTCGTCCAACGCCACAGTGGGAACCGTTGAACTCGCGGTGCTGCTCGACGTCAGCCAAGCCATGGCGTCGAGCTTCGACATCGATCGCAATCTCAGGCGATCCATGCGAGTCCTCTCTCAAGGCCTGGGTCTTTCCCGCGCAACCGTGGCGCTCATCCATCCCGAGACCCGCGAACTCAGGATTGCGGCGGCTCACGGACTCACGCGTGCCGAAATCGCGCGTGGGGTCTACCGCACCGGCGAGGGTGTGGTGGGCCAGGTCGCGTCGAGCGGCAAGACGATGGCGATCCCCAACGTCGGCCAGGAGCCCCTCTTTCTGAACCGCACCGGCTCCAGACCGGAGCGGGCCGACATCGGCTTCATCTCTGTTCCGATTGTGCTTCGCGGGAGCGTATTGGGGGTGCTCTCGGCTGATCGCGTATTCGCCGATGAAGATGTGTCCCTCGAAGAAAACATCCGTGTGCTCGAGATTGTGGCCTCGATCATTGCGCATGCGGTTCGGCTGTACTGGATCTACCAGCACGAAGTGGAGGATCGCGACCGGCTCCGAGGTGAGTTGCGCGGGCGGTACTCGCTGCCCAACATCATCGGCGACTCCGATGCCATGCAGGAGGTGTTCAGAATCGCGTCGAAGGTGGCGCGCTCACAGGCCACGGTGCTTCTGCGTGGCGAAAGCGGCACTGGTAAGGAACTGATCGCCCACGCGCTTCACTACCAGGGACTCAAGCCCAAGGGTCCGTTTGTGGCGATCAACTGCGCTGCTCTCCCGGAAAACCTGCTGGAGGCGGAGCTGTTCGGCTACGAGAAGGGCGCTTTCACCGGCGCTATCTCAAGCAAACAGGGCCGCTTCGAACTCGCACGAGGCGGCACCATCTTCCTCGACGAGATAGGCGACGTCCCTCCCTCTCTGCAGGCCAAGCTCCTGCGCGTGCTGCAGGAAAGGACATTCGAGCGGCTCGGCGGCACAAAGACTCTCACAAGCGATGCCCGGATCGTCAGCGCCACGAACCGCAACCTCGAGCAGATGATGCGCAGCGGAGAGTTTCGCGAGGACCTGTACTGGCGCCTGAACGTCGTCCCGATCTTCCTGCCTGCACTGCGTGATCGCCGAGAAGACCTCCCGCTGCTCATCGAGCATTTCCTGAACCGCTTCTCCCAAGCGACCGGAAGCACCATTGAGCTCACACGCGAGACCATGCACATCCTCTTAGAATATGGATGGCCGGGCAACATCCGCGAACTCGAGAACACACTGCACCGTCTGGTGGTCCTAGCCGAGACGGACACAATCCACCCTCGCGATCTGCCAAAGCACCTGCTGCTGCATGACATGGCCGACGAGGGCGGAGATGGGCTTTCGTTAAACGAGGAGATAGAAGCCCTCGAACGCCGTCGCATTCTCATCGCACTGCGCCGACATACCTACGTACAGGCTCGTGCGGCCCGTGAGCTGGGAATCACACCACGCCAATTGGCGTACAAGATGCGCAAGTACGACCTGGAAGGAGCCTAGCCGTGACGCCTTGCAACAGAAGCTCTGCCGTGGACGCTGCGATCGCTCTTATCACGGGCCCCAGTGGCCCGGAATCACGGTTTGCGACGGCCGAACGGCAAGCCGAGTTTGACGCGATCCGCATGATGCTGCTGGCCGAGGCGACGCCCGGTTTCGACCCGGTAGTGACTGACGCCGTAGCTCGAGCTGTCGCCGCGGGGTGTCTCGGCGAACAGCATCTATGGCGCGATCTGGAACTCGCTAACCGGCAGGAGTTGCGAATCCTTCTCGAAACGTGCTTCGAGCCGTTTGCCCACGACAACATCATGGATATGCGCTGGAAGAAATTCATCTACCGGCGGCTCTGCCGTTGGGGCGGGTTCAACACGTGCAAGGCGCCAAGTTGCAGCGCGTGCTCAAGCTATTCGGAGTGCTTCGCCGATGAGGGGTAGCACGCACCGCGAGTTGTGGTCACTCCGGATGCTTTTCGCGTCCGAGATTCGAAGTTCCGAGAGCGGCGGCGACGGCGTTGAGACGCTCTTCCAGTTGGGTAACGCGTCCCGCAAGGCCATCAAAAACGTCGGATGGCCCAGCCGCACCCACCCCGGCCGAGGACGCAACCGTGATCGCGTCCTCCCGTGCAAGCTTGCGTCCGTACACGAACTTCGCATAGCCCAAACCCAGCGTCACTACGAGCGCGAAAACGATGACGATAAACCGCGTGACCGAGTTCCCCGAGAAGATAGTCCAACCCGATCCGTACACCATCGTGAACAACCCGCCGAGCAGTAGTCCGTTTGAGATCACGCGCAGCTGTTCGCTCCGAACCAGAGAGACTCCCATCACCAGGGTCGCAAACAGCACGAGGATGATGCTCGTGCCGCGTGCCCAGTCCTTCATTTCGGCCTGCTGTTTGTTGGTAAGGTCGTCGATCTGCCTCTGGATTGCCTGAACCTTGGCCTGGTCCTCGGCACTCAGCGACGCCCCGCCTGATGATTTCAGGTTGAAGGCCTCCTGATCGCGATACAACTGTTGGATCTGCGTGTTGTACTTCTCATCAGGCGACGGATAGAACGTGTTGACTCCAACGCCAACTACCGCGAGAACCATGAGGCCGAGAAAGAACGAGAAGATGGTCTGCAGTGCGTAGTGCTGACGATCGACTGCTGTGGCCACGCCGTCCTCCTACGTTTTTGGGTGAGCATTAGATCACGTGGCACTATCGTACCCGTTCTCGAGCGCTGTCTCCCCCCAAGGTACAGTAATAGGCGAGCATGAAACCCATCTCCGCTTCAACGGGGCAGCTTCCGCACATGCAACCCCGCTCGGTGACGATACAACGACTCTCTTCATCATCTTCGACGCAGAATGCAAGCCGCTTGTCGCAGTCGACATAGGTCGGACACGAAGGACAGATACAGGCGGATGCCGCCCCTGACTTGTCCACACACGCCTCCCCTGCACCTGCGCCCGTGGTGTTACAGACGCTCAGAGAGAGTGTTCCCGCAACCGGCCGGAAAACGCCGCGTCACTGGCCGCGTTTTGCAGACACGGTGCCGATATCGATCACAAGCACCCGAAAACGTGTATAGACAGCGTCGGCGTCGAGGTGGTTTCGCTCCCAAACCGCAGCCGCATCCTCGGCGGACTCAAGCTGACCGATGAGTGTGCGCATCGCGAGGCGGACATCGTCGGGATCCTCGAGTACGCGCGCCATGCCGGTGAGAACGACCGAGGCGAACGGATGGGCGCACTCGCCGGCCAAATAGCCGAGGTCTTCGACTACCGTAGCGCAAACGCGCGAATTGGCCGCGACTATGTCGAGCTTGCGTCCAATGGGCGCCACGTGGCAGCACAACCGGTGGCGCTCACAATCATAGCCGTAGCTGAGTGTCACGGCGTACGGCTCATCGCCATCGACCATGGCGAGGGTTACGAACCTGCCGGCGGAAAGGATGCGATCAACCTCAGCAGGGTCTGTAATGGCGCGGTCTTGTCGGCGAAGATGGCTCATGAGGGTAGCCTACAGGATCGTCGCCGAGACGTCCAAAACGTCACGACACGGCTTCGAGATAGTCATCCGACAGCCGTGACATAAGCGTTTCGGCTTCCATGTCACGGTCTTGGCCAATGAGCCCGCACGCATCCGCTCGGCATTGGTTGCAGTGCGTCATTTGTGCGAGGTATTCGCCGCACGCCGCGCGCGCAGCATGGATCTGAGAGGGAGACGGCGGCATCACGTCACGGAAGCGCGCCTGCGGAATGAGCGGCAGGATGTTGCCCAAACGCGCGCCCGACTCGGCAGCTAGCAGCGCGAGCGCCGGAAGCTCTGCCTCGTTGACTCCCGGAATCAGCACGGAGTTCACCTTCACGACAAGGCCTGCCGCGACCGCACGCCGCAGGCCATCCCACTGCCGGTCAAGCAGCTCCTCAGCAGCTTCCCGACCTCGCAGCCGTTTCCCGGCCGGGTCTGTGACCCAGGAGTAGACCATCTCCGCAGTCTCGGGCATGACCGCGTTGATGGTAATAGTGAGCGAGCGGACACCCGCGGCGACAAGATCGCGCAGGCGGTCGGGCAGTGCGAGACCGTTGGTCGACACGCACAGAATCGCCTCAGGGTATTCCGCTCGCACAAGGTCAAGCGTCTCGAACGTCGCGTCGTTGGCCAGCGGATCGCCCGGTCCCGCGATGCCCACTGCCGCGATCGCTCCCCCGCCACGCTCTACAACCGCCCTCATACGATCGAGCGCCTCCTCCGGTGAGAGAATCGTGCTCGCCACTCCGGGGCGAGACTCGTTCACGCAGTCGAATTTGCGTATGCAGTAACCGCACTGGATGTTGCACTCCGGCGCAACGGGAAGGTGAATCCGACCCAGTCGCCGATGCACATCCGCCGAAAAGCACGGATGATTCGCCATTACCAGCCGCTCATTTGCCCGAGCGCTGCAAGCTACGTGCGGGATGCCTCCGGTCATCTCTATGCCCTCCGTCCGGTGGCGCTTGACATGTGTGTTGCTTCTCGACACCTATGCTGCAACGTGTACCTGTGCTTTCTTAGCGCAAACTCGCGCGCACGCCCCACATCCGATGCACGCGCCCGGATCGGCGATGCTCATGACCGTGTTGCCGAAGTCGTCACCGTACTCGTCATCGTCGTCGGCCTCGTAGGGCTTGGCGATCGGCGCAAGCACACCCTGCCCGCATACCTTGTAACAACGGCCACAGCCGATGCACGCGTCGTAGTCCACCGAATCGATGTAGCCCGGCCGCCACGACCGTCCGTCCCGCGTGGTAGACGACATCACGCCACCGCCTCGGCGCCGACTTCAAGAGTCCGGATGCGCACTGCCTCGTCGATCACGGAGACGAAGATTTTGCCGTCGCCAAACTGGCCGGTCCGGTTCACGGCGATGATCGCCGAGACAACCTCGTGGGCGGCCTCATCGGGAACGACGACAGTCAACAACCGCTTGGGTACGTAGAGAGCGACCTTGGGCAAGGTGTGCTCGAGTGCGTAGGCCGATGGCGTGGGCCTGAGCTTCACATGGAGTGAGTTGCAGGTTGCACCGTCCTCATCCATATCCTGCAACTGACAGGCGACGTTTCCGCGCTGCTTGCCGCGGCCCTCGACGCTTTGGATGGTCAGAGAGGGGTAGCCGATCTCGGCGAGTGCACTCTTGGTCGCCGGGAGCTTGTCTCGGCGAATGATCGCGGTGATCTCTCTCACAGCCCTGCCTCCCCGGTCCTGATCGTGTAGGCCTCCTCGACCGGCGAGACGAAGATCTTGCCGTCGCCAATGAACCCAGTCCGTGCCTTGTCTTCGATGACGCCGATGACGGCCGCGGTGTCGGCGTCATCGACAACCATCATGAGCAGAGTCTTGGGAAGCTCGTCGTAGTAGATCGGGCCGACCTGCAGCCCCTTTTGCTTGCCGCGGCCAAAGACCGGCATCTTCGTAAGAGAGCCAAACCCGGCGCCCTCGAGAGCCTGAACGATCTCCTGTTCCTTCTCGGGCCTAACGAACGCTCGCACCATCTTCATGTCGGTTACCTCTCTCCGGTCTGGCTGGCGGTTTTTGCTTCGCGCTGGGCATCTGATGCTAGGATCTTGCGCATCCACGGCGCAGGACGGTAACGCATGGTCTCAATGAGATTCTCAGTGAGCAGCTCAATCGAACTCGATCGCTCCACTTTGAGCGGCATGATGCCACGCCGAATCAGCTTCGCGGCCGAGGGGCCGCCTATCTCGGTGAAGTAGACGATCTTGCAGTCAGCGAGTTGATCGACCTTATTGGCAATCGCACTTTCGTGCAGCTCACCCATGCCCCGCGACTCTACGACCGCGACGTCCACGTCTCCCTCTGCAACTCTGCGCAACTCCACGAAGACAGCGGCGTTCGGCGTGATGTCGTAGATAGAGAAGGCGCTGGCTCGGCCGAAGTGCTCGTCTACCGTCGTGCCTCTTGTGCTGGCGAATGCGACTTTCAATTGGATCCCCTTTCTCCGATGACATTCTGGTTTGTTCGATTGGGCGAAAGCAGATTCGCCACGGCATCGACGACCCTTGCTGCGCCCCGGTATCCAACGGAAAGCTGGCGTGACGCGCCATGGGTCTCGAACTGTGGGAACCCGGTCTCAAAGAGAACTGCTCCTGCGGAAGCGGCCGTGCGATGGGCGTGGGAGTTCGATACCAGCAGATCGATTCCCCCGGGTACGCTGGCCAGATCGCCGACCACGACCTCATCGGCGAGAATCCGGGAAGCGACGACGGCTCGCGTCGGGATGATGGCGCATACGGGACGGGCCGCCATCTCGTCGAAAATCGCAGACATGGACATGGCGTGATCGGATTCCAGCGCGAGGCAGACTCGCCTGCCTGAGATGCGCAGGTGTGCGTCGCGCATCGCGTCGATGGCGATGCGCCGATCACGCTCAAAGCGCCCTGCAACCGACCTGCCTGAGAGCAGGACCAGCGCCGCGAGAAGTGAATCGGTCGCTTCGACACCGCACACCGCATCAAACACCGAGAGCGGAGTGCCGAAACGCTCTGCAAGATCGTGAGCGGCTGGTTCGAGCGACGCGCCCAACACCAGCGTGTGCGCAGACGCCGAAAGCCGGCAGATGTCGGCCAGCATGACTCCACCCGCGGCCAGCGCCGAGAAACCCTCCCGACTGCCGTCAAGGGCTGACAGGTCCGGGAGCATTATCGGCCGCAGGCCGAACGACTCCACCATGTCTTTGAGTTCACACACGTCAGCCGGGGAAAGATGCGAACCGGCGAGCACCGTGACTTGTCTTGAGGCCGCTGGTGCCTCGAATGCGGCGTCCTCGGCAAGACGCAGGAGGGAACGGACTGCGGCAAGATAGCCGTCTTCGAGGCTACCGTGATAGTCGGGAGCCCGAATCGCAATGATCGCAGGTTCGAACTGGTGATCGAGTCGGCGCGCCAGTGTCGCGACATCGTCGCCCCGTACCTCGGCCAGGCCGCCGCTGACAAGCGCAATGACATCCGGCCGAGACGAGGCTTCCACAAGCGAGCGGACGACTGTGCTGACGCCCTCGTCGCTACCTAGCACGACATCCTCAGTGAAGAGCTTCGTGGTGGAAAGAGCAATCGGCTCGTTGAAGTGCCGGATAGCCAGGACCTTGCCCAGGAAGGTGCACCCCTGCGCCGCATGCAACACGGGGATTGACCGATCCACGCCCTGCAGCGCCAAGGCTGCGCCCAAAGTCGGAGCGTTTTTGAGCGGATCGATGGACCCGACGCGCTCCTCCGTGCGAACCGGCGTCTGAGCCGCAGGCAAAGAACAGAAGCGGTCACGTCTCTGCCGGTCGTAGAAGGCAACACTCGCCGAAAGATCCCGAGCAAGGTTCACGAGTCCTTCGAAGCCGGCGTAGGCGGTCTCCCGCTCCTGGTTCACGTCGACGAAAGGCCAGCCTTCCTTTGCGGCGAGATAGCGGTTGCGCCCGCCGGCGACCAACAGATCGCCTCGCTCCTCGGCCATGATCTTGCGGATGATGGCCGGCGAGATGTTCTCGATCAGTCGAACGCCGCTTCCTAAGACCTGCTTCACTTTCTCTTCGTCTTCAGCCGAGGACTTCTTGGTGCCGACTGCAAGAATCTCGATGCCCAAATCGGTGAGTGCGGACGCCATCGACCAGCTCTTCACGCCGCCGGAGTACAGGATCGCCCGCTTGCCTTTGAGGGCGCCGACATAGGGCGCCAGACGCTCATCGAGCTCTTCTTGCCGCCGTGCGATGACCTCTTCGACGCGCTGGCGCACACCGACGGCCTCTGGCGACACAAGCTCCAACGCCTCTGCAATCGATCGAAGTGAGCGCACAATCTCGGTCGCCCCGAAGAAGGACACTTCCAGGTATGGAACTGCCCAGCCGCGCTGCAGGCCTACCGCCACATTGATGAGCGCACGGCTGCACACGAGCACCGACAGTCTGGCGCGGTGTGCATGACGCACTTCCTCGAAGGTTGCGTTGCCGGTGATTCGTGACAGAACCCGAATCCCGCACTCATCCAGAAGCGGCTCGATGAGATCGAGGTCACCACCCACGTTGTACTCACCGATGATTACGATATCGGTGGGTGTGGTCACCGTCGGCTCGGCCGTTCCGATGACGTGCTCAAGCAGCGCTTCACCGGCAATCCGATTGCCGAGGTTCTTCGGACCCACAAACCCCGGCGCATTCACCGGAACCACAGAAAGCGCGAGTTCGACCGAAAGTGATCCGCAGACTCCGTCGATGTCTTCGCCAGTGAGTCCGGTCACGCACGTCGAGTAGACGAAGACCGCCTTTGGTTGTTCGCGCCGCACGACCTCGCGGACCGTCTCGGCAAGCTTCTTCTCGGCACCGTAGACGATATCCATCTCGGAGACATCGGTCGTGAATCCACGCAGGTGAAAGTCGCCGGCAGTCGAGTGAACGCCGCGGCCTTCCCACGCGTTGCCGGCGCACGATATGGGGCCGTGGATGACATGCGCCGCGTCTGCGATCGGCATGAGCACAATCGCGGCACCGTCGAACGCGCACGACTCCCCTCCGCGGGAGCGGCACACCTTGTGCTGGGCCTCTGACTGACAGCCGGACTCCAGAAGCTTATCCAGTGAGACTGACATGGGTCCGCTCCTACCGGATCAGATCAAACGACGGAGTATCCATCGCCTTGCGGTCGAGCTCGTCCAGCAGCGTGTTGACGATGTCGGCGAGCAGGTTGATCGCGCCGTTGTACCCGACGATCGGCCTCTTGTGGAGGTGATGGCGGTCAAAGATCGGAAAGCCAACGCGCACAAACGTGGTGCCCGTGTCTCGCCACAGAAACTTGGCGTTCGAGGGCCCAAGCAGCAGGTCGACCGGCTCGGTGAACATGAGTGAGCGCAGGTGCCACATGTCCTTCTTGACCCACACGGTCGCGTCGGAGCCGTAGGGCGAGGATGCCAGAAGCGCATCCGCGGCCTTCTTGAACTTCTTGTCACCGTTGGTCGCGACGATGTGAACCGGCCGGGCCCCCACCTTGAGCAGAAAGCTGATGAGGCCGAGAAGCACGTCAGGATCGCCGACAAGGGCAACGCGCTTGCCGAAGATGTAGGGGTGCGAGTCGAGCATGGCGTCAACCGCACGGCCACGCTCAACCTCCAAACGCTTCGAAAGCTGCCTACCGGTCAGCCGAGTGACCTCGGCAAGCAGCGCGTCGGTAGCGGTGATGCCGATCGGCATCGGGCCGGCAACGAATTCCTGTCCCCACTCGTCGTGCACGAACTCGCCGGTCTTGACGGTCGACCACTGCTGCATCGCGACAGTGGCTTTCGCGTTGCCGGCCTCGCGCACCTCGTTAAACGTCGTGGCACCGGCTGGGTAGAGCTCGTACTCGCCAAACGCCGGGGCGTCAACGACAGCCGAATAGTCGCCGAGCATGGTGTACTTGACACCCATCCAGTCGAGCAGGTGCCGATACTCACGCAAGTTACCTGCGTAGCCATCGAAGCCGGGGATGATGTTGATCGTTTCGTTCTTCTCGGCGGCGCTTCCGCCTGACAATTCCGAGAGGATTCCTCTGGTCATCGCGTCGTAGCCGTTGAGGTGGCTGCCGGTGAAGCTGGGGGTGTGTGCGAACGGCACCGGCACCTCATCCGGAACGGCTCCCTTGTCTTTGGACTGCTTGATGTAGGCGCGCAGGTCGTCACCGATGACCTCGGCCATGCAGGTGGTGGAGACCGCAATCATCTCCGGGTGGTAGAGGGCGTAGGCGTTCTCGAGGCCCTCGGTCATGTTCGAGAGGCCGCCGAAGACCGCCGCGTCCTCCGTCATCGAGCTTGAGACCGCTGCGATCGGCTCCTTGAAATGGCGCGAGAGGTGCGAGCGAAAGTAGGCGGTGCAGCCCTGCGAACCCTGTACGAACGGCAGCGTCTTCTCGTAGCCCAGCGCAGCGAGCACGGCGCCGAGAGGCTGACATGCCTTGCATGGGTTGATCGAAACCGCCTCGCGGGCGAAGTTCGCCTCGCGGTACTCGGCTGACTTGGTCCACTCGGCGACCTCGGCGACCTCGGCGCGGCTCGAACACCCTTCGAACTCGCGCTTGCGCTCGAACTGCTCGATGTACTCGGGCTGTGTGAAGAGATCGTTATGATCTGTCGTTTGCATCCGTGACCTCCTAACCTGCAGCGCGTTCGCTCGCCCACGCAGGCTTGCGTACGAGACCCCACACGGGGCTATTGACGGTCATGTCCATGTCGCGGGCGAATACTTTGAAACCGTCGAAACCGTGGTACGGGCCCGAGTAGTCCCACGAGTGCATCTGGCGAAACGGCACGCCCATCTTATGGTAGGCGTACTTCTCCTTGACGCCGCTGCCGACAAGGTCGGGCTTCAGGCGTTTGGTGAACTCCTCGAGTTCGTAAGGCGTGGCGTCGTCCATGATCACGGCGCCCTCTTTGAGCCTCGGGTGCGTCTTCTTGTAGTCGTCGGCGTGCGCGAACTCGTAGCCGGCGGCGATGATCTCCATACCGAGGTCCTCGTACGCGCCGATGATGTGCCGGGGCCGCAGGCCGCCGACGTAGAGCATCACGGTCTTGCCCTCGAGACGCGGCATGTACTCGGCGATGATGGCGTCCATCTCAGGCCTCATGCGCTCGATGAGCGCCTCGGCGTTGGCCTTGATGGTGTCGTCGAAGTGAGAGGCGATGGCGCGGATCGACGCGTAGATCTTCGTCGGCCCAAAGAAGTTGTACTCCTCCCAAGGCGTGCCCCAGGTCTCTTCCATGTAGCGGCAGATGTAGTTCATCGACCGGTAGCAGTGAACGAGGTTGAGCTTGGCCTTGGGCGCGTTGCCAAGCTCGGCGATCGTCGCGTCGCCCGTCCACTGGGCGATAACACGCAGCCCCATGTCCTCGAGGATGCGGCGGCTAGCCCATGCGTCTCCGCCGATGTTGTAGTCGCCGATGATCGTGACGTCGTACGGCGTCGTCGCGATGTCCGTGCCGACCTTGCCGAATACGTGATCGCGGATCGCGTCATTGGCGATGTGATGACCGAGCGACTGAGACACGCCGCGGAAGCCCTCGCAGCGCACCGGAACGACCGGTTTGCCGCACTCGACGGTCTTGACCTTGGCGACGGACTCAATGTCGTCGCCGATAAGCCCGACCGGGCACTCCGACTGGATGCTGATGCCTTTCGCCAGCGGGAAGAGCGTGTTGACTTCGTCGATGATGACCGCGAGCTTCTTGTCACCTCCGTAGACGATGTCGCGCTCCTGGAAGTCGCTCGTGAAGTGCATGGTGCCAAACGCATCGACCCCAGTGCTGCCGTTGTAGTAGTTGCGGCGAGACCAGTTACTGTATGCCCCGCATCCGACGGGGCCGTGGCTGATGTGAACCATGTCCTTGACTGGTCCCCACACCACTCCTTTGGAGCCGGCGTAGGCGCACCCGCGAACCGTCATAACCCCCGGCCGCGATTTGACGTTGGACTTCACGGCGCAGCTGGAGCACTCCCCGCTGGGATCGTTCGGCTTCACATGCTTTGCGCGGTCTTTGCGAGTCTTCTCGGGATACGCCTCGAGAACCTCGTCTATCAGCTTCTGGGTCTGGTTGATGTCTGGAGAGGGCATGGTGCTAGGCCACCGCCTCAGTCTCGTCGACAGTCTCAGCTTCCATGATGCCGAACTCCATCAGCAGCTCCTCGAGCTCGTCCTGAGTGATCGGCGTGGGAACGACGAACATCTGGTTCTCGGCAATCTTCTTCGCCAACTGGCGGTACTCTTCAGCCTGCACATGCTCGGGGTTGTACTGGATGACGGTTTGACGGCGAAGCTCGGCGCGCTGCACCTCATTGTCACGCGGGATGAAATGGATCATCTGAGTGCCGAGCTTGGCTGCGAGAGCCTCAATAAGCTCGTCCTCGCGATCGGTGTTGCGCGAGTTGCAGATCAGGCCGCCCAAACGAACGCCGCCGGACTGCGCGTACTTCAGGATTCCTTTCGCGATGTTGTTTGCGGCGTACATGGCCATCATCTCGCCGGATGTGACGATGTAGATCTCGCGCGCCTTGCCCTCGCGAATCGGCATCGCGAAACCGCCGCACACAACATCACCAAGAACGTCGTAGAACACGAAGTCGAGGTCCTCCGTGTAGGCGCCTTCCCCCTCGAGGAAGTTGATGGCGGTGATGACACCGCGACCGGCACAGCCGACGCCAGGCTCAGGACCGCCGGACTCGGCACATCGAACGTTCTTGAATCCCGTCTGAAGGACATCGTCGAGTTCGAGATCCTCGACACTCCCGCGCTCGCGGGCCATATCCATGACCGTGGTTTGCATCTTCTGGTTCAGGATCAAACGCGTAGAGTCGGCTTTTGGATCGCAACCGACGATCATGACCCCCTTGCCCGCCTCCGCGAGCGCCGCCACCAGGTTCTGAGTAGTGGTGCTCTTCCCGATACCACCCTTGCCATAGATTGCTATCTGTCGCATGACGCCTCCTTCTCGGTCCGCACCGCGGGGGCAAAATCCCGCATGAGATAGGGGTGTCAAACGCAATCGCCGTGCCAGGACTTACAAGCCCCTGACCTGCGGTTTCATGGAGTTTCAGCAGAGTGTATGCGACACGAATGTAGTGTCATGCGACAACAATGTAGGGTTGTTTCGCGAGCGTTTCCGGATCTGGCTGCTTGGAGCACCGAGACTAGAGCGAACCCGTTTCGAAGCCGGCGATCACTGCGAGAAAAGTCTCCCCATAGCGCTCAAGTTTGACGGCCCCTACGCCGGTGACCTCGAGCAGCTCGTCACGACTTGAAGGCTTGTGCGCTGCCATCTCCGCCAGAGTCGCGTCTGAAAACACGACGTACGCCGGAACCCGCTGTTCGGCAGCTAGTTCTCTGCGACGTTCGCGCAGCCGCTCGAAGAGCCCGTCATCCACGTCCATGCCGGCCAGAGCGCCCGAACGCCGAGGCTTCTTCGCCACCTTGGGCGCCTTGGCGCGCGGGGCGGCGAGGCGCACCGCGACCTCGCCACGCAGCAAATCGCGGGCGGATGCCTGAAGCTTGAGCGCCGAGAAAGCGGCAATGTCCTGCCGCACGTAGTTCAGGTGGATGAGCTGCCGAATGATGCTCGTCCACTCGTCACGTGAGCGTTCCGCACCGATGCCGTACACCGACAACCTCTGGTGGTCCCATTGACGGATCTTGTCGTTGTCGGCGCCCTTGAGTACATCGATGACGTGCCCGATCCCGAACCTCTCGCCCGTGCGGTAGATCGCCGAGAGCGCCTTCTGCGCGTCGACCGTGGCGTCGAAGAGCTGCGGAGGATCAAGACAGACGTCGCAGTTGCCGCAGTCGGCCTCGGTTGGCTCGCCGAAGTAGCCGAGAAGCACCCTTCGGCGGCATGTGGTGGCTTCCGCGAACGCGATCATCGCAGAGAGCTTGTGCAACTCAATGCGGACCTGCTCGGCGTTGGCGCTGTTTTCGATCAGGCTGCGGGCGGTGACGGCATCCTGCAGGCCAAAGAGCAACAGAGCCTCGGCATGGACTCCGTCGCGGCCGGCTCGGCCGGTCTCCTGGTAGTAGCCTTCGATGTTCTTGGGCATGTCGTAGTGGACGACGAACCTGACGTCGGGCTTGTCGATTCCCATTCCAAAGGCGACGGTCGCGACGACAACGCAGATCTCGTCGCGAAGAAAACCGTCCTGCACGCGAGTGCGCTCAGCGGCCGACAGGCCGGCATGATAGGCGGCTGCTGAAACACCGGCCTTGCGCAGCCCGACCGCGACCTGCTCGACCCGCTTGCGCGACAGCGCGTACACGATGCCGGAGTCCCCCGGGTGCTCAGCGATGAAGCGCTCAAGCTGCGCCAACGGCGCGCGCTTATCGGTGACGGTGTAGCGGATGTTGGGGCGGTCGAAGCCGCCGGCAAACACGGGTGCGTCGCCGATACGCAGGCGCTCGCGCACATCGGCTTGGGTCTGGTCGTCTGCGGTCGCGGTGAGTGCCACGAAAGGAACGTTCGGGAACAGGCTTCTCAGTGCGCCGAGCTTCACGTACTCCGGGCGGAAGTCGTGGCCCCACTGGCTCACGCAATGAGCTTCATCGATCGCAAAGAGCGCGATCTCGACCGTGCCCAGAAAGTCGAGGAACCCGTCGAGCATCAGTCGCTCTGGGGCCACGTAGAGCAGGTCAAGCCTCCCTGCGCGCAGATCACGAAGGACACACGCCGCCTTCTCCGGCGTTAGCGAGGAGTTCAGACAATCCGCCGCAACGCCGTTGGCCTGCAGCGCATCCACCTGGTCCTTCATGAGCGCGATAAGCGGCGAGACCACGATCGCCGTGCCCCGCCGATGCAGCGCCGGAAGCTGGAAGCACAGTGATTTGCCACCCCCCGTGGGCATAAGGACGAATGCGTCTCCCCCGCCAATCACGTGTTCCACTATCTCGCGCTGATGCGGGCGAAACTGCCCATAGCCGAAGACCTCGGCGAGCGTCGTAGCAATATCCGTGGTGCGTAGAGTCATGGGATCCCTTCGGTGCGCGTTCGCACACGGTAGCACGAGATTCTGACAACAGGGCCCTTGCGATACCATAGACTCAGGAATGCGATCGCCAACACACGAAAGGCCTCCATGGCACACATGAAGTTCGACCTCGCGAAACTCGAGAAGCTCAACGATCCGGGCCGCTTCGTGCAACTCGATCCTGTGCGCATGTGGGATGCTCTTGGCGATCCCACACCTCGCGTCATCGTTGAGATCGGAGCGGGCACAGGCCTGTTCGCCGCCAGATTCGCCGAGATGGCGCCGCAAGCGACAGTCTACGCAGTCGACATCGAACCCGTGATGATCGAGTGGATGACCAAGAATCGCGTGAGCGTCTTCGGCGAGCGTTTCGTACCCCTGCTTGCAGAGGAGACCTCGATCCCTCTTCCGGACAGTACGGCCGACCTCGTCGTGACCATCAACGTGCACCACGAACTCGCCAACCCTCCGGCGACGTACCGCGAAGCGTTGCGGCTCCTAGCACCCGCCGGGCAGATTCTCGTAGTCGATTGGGCTCCCATTGATACCCCAAAGGGTCCCCCGCAGGCGGTGCGTCTCTCCGGTGCCGAGTTGGCCGAGATCCTCTCGGCGGCGGGTTTCACGGACGTTGTCGTACACAGGCCGCTCGAGTGGCACACGTTGGTGACCGGTCGGCGCCCTAAAGGCTGAGGTCGCCGCGGACCTGAACGTAGGCTTGGCGAGCCGCGTCCACTGCCACGACGTAGTCTGCGACCTCCTCGGCATCGTTGAAGCCTCCGTCGTCGCACACCATGAGCCCGCCATCGAGTGCAAATGTGCCCGAGCGCGTCCCTATGCGCGCAGCGCCTTCTCGGCGGAGCGCGGCCACTTCGATGCCGCCCAGCGCCATCAGGCCGTGGCGCCCAGCCGCCTCCAGCGACGCCTCGAGGTCATCGCCACCCAGGCCCGCCAGATGAACGCCGGAAAATCCGGCACGCTTCAGCGCCGGGTAGAGGGCGCGGACGTCGCCGTCGGAGTGGAAGACGGCGGGTATGCCGGCGGCATGCGCCTCGGCGGCAAGCAGCCGATAGCAGGGCACAAGCGCGTCGAGGACGAAGTCGGGAGAGATCAGAAAGCCGGTTGCGCCCGCGAAGTCGTCGGCGACGACTACCGCGTCTGCCTCGGCGGCAACACCCTCCCGCACCTGGTCGAGAGCAGCATGCAGCTCCTGCGCGAGCGCTGCGGCAAGCGCACCGGGCCCGCCGGCCGTCGCCCGAAGCGCTTCGGCCCACCCGATGCGATCTGCCACCCGCCCGAAGACGCCGGCCACAGACCAAAACGCCGCTGCGCCTGCATGGTGAAGTCGCCGTACCGCCTCGGCAGAGCGCTCCTGGCCAGCCGGGACGAACGCAAAGTCGACATCGAGCGTACTCGCGAGCTCGGTGAGTGCGTACGCAGCACTCGAGGACTTCTTGGGCACCGGTGCCGCGAACGCTCCGATAGGCACCCATGTGACGCCCGTGACGAGTCCCATGCTTTCGCCCCGCAGCACGCCGATAGCGCGCACGCCGTTCACAGCGCGCCCCCAGCGCCGTCCGAGAACGCGTCCCACGCGCGCTTGACCTCAGCGAACCAGAAGGCGCGCGGGTCATCGAGGGCCTCTCGGCCGAGCTCTTGAGCAGCGAAGGTGAAGTAGCCCTCGCCCGGCATCCCCGTGTCGGCCCGGACGACCAGCGACGCGATCATGATTCCGCGTTCGGCGTTCTCAAGCTCGTCCACCTCGCCGAGCAGATCCATCAATGCCGAGGACCGAGCACTCACCCGGCCGTCAAACACCCGTCGCGCAACCTCACCGTACGTGACCGTGGAGTGGCAAACGGCCGTCTCGGCGAGCAGGGTCATGAGGCTACGTCGAGCCTGCGCCCATTCCTCGGGAGCAAATCCCCACGTGCGTTTCATGACACCGCCTTTCGTGCCGGTTGGGATCCTTGTGGGATTGTATCCCACGCTGACTTTCGGGCAGCACGACCAGGAGTTGTACGAGGAGCAAACGCAACAGAAAAGAGCCCGACCGTTTCCGGCCGGGCCCGAATGTATGGTGGAGGCGCGGAGAATCGAACTCCGGTCCACGGTAGCACCCTGGGAGGCATCTCCAGGTTCAGTCACAGCTTGGGTCTCGGTCGGGACGACGCACCGTGACCGGCGTGTCCCTTCCCAGTCAGTTCAGTCTTTCGCTACGGCATACAGACTACGTCCGAAGCGGCAGTCTCCTGAGTTGCGCTTTGCCGATACCGGAGACGTGTATCGGGTCAGCGTCGCTGGCTATTTAGGCAGCGAGAGCATATTTATTGGTGCCAGTTAATTGGCGTTTACCCCTGTTTAACGCGGCGAGGAGACCGCGACCTGCTTCCTCCCTCAGAACTATCGTGTCGAATCCAGTCGCCCCCATATGGGGAGAGATCGACGTATCAAGGTGCCGTGACCGTCAGGTCGCTTTCGAGAGTATACCCGCGCGCGGGGTCCCCTGCGACCACAGATCAGCGAACTGTGTGCCGAGCGGCAGCTACCGTACCTTCGGCAGACGCCCAGAACCTCCCCGCCCCCGCGGCTTCACCGCTTACGCCCCCTTCTGACGTTCCCTGAGCGCGCGCTCCACATCGCGCTTCTGGTCCTTCTCGGCAATGTCGGCACGCTTGTCGTAGTTCTTCTTCCCGCGTGCCAGGCCGATCTCCACCTTCACGAGGTTGGCTGGCGTGAAGTACATCCTCAGCGGCACGAGCGTGAACCCGCGCTCCTTCGTCTTGCCCATGAGGTAGCGGATCTCCTTCTTGTGCATGAGAAGCTTCCGGGACCTGTTGGGATCGACATTTGAACGGTTGCCGTGGCTGTAGGGAGCGACGTGCACGCCGAGAAGAAAGACCTCTCCTTTGCGAATGGTCGCATATGATTCACGCAGCGATGCGTGGCTGTCGCGCAGTGACTTGACCTCGCTCCCCGTCAGTTCGATGCCGCACTCAAAAACCTCGTCCACGAAATAGTCGTGGTACGCCTTCTTGTTGTTTGCGATGAGTTTCTCTTGGCGCTCCATTGCATCCTCCTCGATTGAGCAGATCCATTGTAGCGTCTGAGCCACACACAAAACGGGTCGCCCGATTGGGAGCGACCCGTTTTGTGTTTGTCGAGTGCGGATTCAGCCTACGGCGTGAAGTCCGTCTCCGGCTTAAGGTCGAGTACGAAGCGCGTCAGCAGCGCGACTGCGGCGTCGAGGTCCTTGAGAGAGAGCACCTCGGTCGGCGTGTGCATGTAGCGCAGCGGGATGGAGATGAGAGCGGCCGCTTTGCCGCCGCGCGACAACTGGATCGCGTTGGCGTCGGTCCCGGTACCGCGCGGCTCGGCGCCGAGCTGGTAGGTGACACCGGCGCTCTCGGCGGCTTCGACCAGCAGGTCGAACAAGGCCGGGTTGATATTGGGCCCGCGGGCGATGATCGGCCCGGCGCCGCAGCTGGCCTCGCCGTGCTTGCGCTTGTCGATATCGGGATAGTCGGTAGCGTGTCCCACCTCGACGGCGATGCCCACGACCGGGTTCACGCCGTAAGCGGAAGTGATGCCCCCGCGCAGCCCAACCTCTTCCTGAACCGTGCCAGCGGCGATCAGGTCGCCCGGCGCGCCGCCGGCAGCCTTGACCTCCTCAAGAACGCGCGCCGCAATCCAGGCGCCCATCTTGTCGTCGAATGCCCGCGAGACAGCCAGATCGTCGCCAAAGGTTTCGAGGCCAACGTCGAACGTGATCGGGTCCCCGATCCTGACTACGCTCTTGACCTCCTCGCCCGACATGCCGAGGTCGATAAACAGCTTGTCGAGCTTGGTGATGGTCTTGCGCTCGTCCTCCTCGATAAGATGGATCGGCTTGCGGCCCATCACGCCGAGCAGCGTACCGTCCTTCGTGTGAACGCGCACTCGCATGCCCGGGAGGATCGCAGCATCCACGCCGCCGATCGCCGAGAACGAGACGAAGCCTTCGGCAGAGATATAGTTGACCATCATGCCGATCTCATCGATGTGCCCCGCGAGCATCACCGAAACGCCATTGGTCGCCGTGCCCTTCAAGATCGCGTGCACGGAACCCATGACGTTCGTTTCAATCTTGTCAGCTGATTTTGTGAGGCGGTCGCGAAATACCTTCGCGGCCGGCTGCTCGAAACCTGAAGGCGAAGGCGCCTCCACGAGTTCGCGCAGAAAATCGAGGTCCTGATTATGCATGGACTAGCCTCCGAGTCGACAGTTTGACCAGACCAGTCTATCCTTCCGCGTTCCTGTGAACCAGTACGCCAACAGTCGTAGCCGTTACCCGCGCTTGCGAGGTTCCCGTGGCGGCTGCGGTTTGGGCTGCGGCCTTGTCGCGGATGCCCCTGCCGGCTCCATGTCGATCCGAGAGTCGCCGGGCGACACACTGACGATGCGCACCCGGACGCCTTGTCCCAATCGAAACGTCTCGGACCGCTTCTCCGAGAACAGCGCATGCCGCTCGGCGTCATAGCGGTACGGCCCTCCCGGCAGCGAGTCGACATGCACGAGTCCCTCGGCGGTGTTTTCGAGCTGGACGAACAACCCGAAGTTGGCCACACCCGTGACCAGCCCGTCGAACTCCTCGTCGATGTGATCGGCCATGAGCTCGCAGAGCTTGAAGCGCGTCGAGTCGTTCTCGGCCATCTCGGCTTCGCGTTCCATCTGCGAGGAGTGTTCGGCGAGCCAGGTGAGTTCCGGCGCCATGCGCGAGGCGGCGGGGTCGGTTGCGAGCGTGCCGCGCAGCTGGGCCTTCAAGAGGCGGTGCACGATGAGGTCGGGGTAGCGGCGAATGGGGCTGGTGAAGTGAGTGTAGGCCTCGCTCGCGAGCCCGAAGTGCGGGCCGAGGTAGTCGACGTAGCGCGCACGCTCGAGGGCGCGCACGAGCAGCGAGTTCACGAGGTACTTCTCGGGACGTCCGTGGGCGAAAGTGATGATTCGCTGGAACGTCGCCGGAGATGCACCGTGAATGTCCTTCATGGGGTAGTTGAACTCCTTGAGGACGAGTGCGATCTGGCCAAGCGCCTCAGGGTCCGGATCCTCGTGGATGCGGTAGATCATGGGCGCCTTCGCGTCGCGCATGTGTCGCGCAACCGCCTCGTTGGCGGCGATCATGGCCTCCTCGATCGAGTTGGTCGCCACCGTGCGTTCGCGCAGAATCACCTCGAGGGGCTTGCCGTCCGAATCGAGCCGGACCTTGGCCTCGACCGTCTCGAAGTCCAGCCCTCCGCGCGCGATCCGGCGTTCCCCGATCTTGGCAGACATCCGCGCGAAGTCGCGCAGAGCGTTCTCGCTATCCGCTTCGGGGAAAGGCTCCTCGCCGGAAAGCCAGCGATCGACCTGGTCGTAGTCAAAGCGCCTCTTGGAGCGAATGACCGAGGGAAAGAACGTAGCCGACTCCACCACGCCGTCCTTTGACAGCATCATATCGACAGAGAACGCCAAGCGATCCTCGTTGGGATTGAGCGAACAGATACCGTTGGAGAGCTCCTCGGGAAGCATCGGCAGCACGCGATCCACGAGGTAGACGCTGGTGGCCCGCAGCCGGGCCTCGTTGTCGATCGAGGAGTCCCATGGTACGTAGTGGCTCACGTCCGCGATGTGCACGCCCATGCGCACCCGCCCATCGATGTGCTCGATCGTGATCGCGTCATCGAAGTCGCGCGCATCGACCGGATCGATCGTGAATGTGAACCGGTCGCGAATGTCGATGCGATCCGGCTCGCGGGCAAGCGCCGCTTCTACATCGAGCCGCAGGCGCGCAGCCTCATCGGCGACCGCCTGCGGAAATTCGGTGCGCAGGCCGTGCTCGCGGATGATGACTTCGATCTGCATTCCGGGGTCGCCATCGCGCCCGACGATCTCCTCGATGTAGCCTTGCGCCGAGTGTGCGCGGGACGGATACCCCGTGAGCCGTGCGACAACGATGTCGCCGGTGGTGGCGTCACCGATTCCGGTCGAGGCAACGAAGATGTCATGTCGCATGCGCGCGTCGGCCGGCGTAACGATGCCGATGGCGCCGTGCCGATCGAATCTGCCGACCACGGTTGTGTTGGCACGCTCCAGAACGCGAACAACCACCCCCGAGCGACCGAGGCGCATGCGGTTCTTGTCAACTCGCAATGAGACGGTATCGCCGTGCATTGCGCCGTCGGTGTCGCGAGCAGCCACAAAGAAGTCGCCCTCGGGCGCGCCGACAAACCCGTACCCGTGCCGCGTCATCGAAATCCGCCCGGTGAGATAGCCCCCCGCTTTCCCCCGTGTACCTGACTTACCCTTGCCGCCGCTTCGCTGCCTACCCACGTTGAGGTCTCCTCCCGGCGCGAAAGAATCGTCACTCCAGAGTCTACCGCAGTCTTGCCCCTATCATCCTCAAGCCGGCGCCGAGACGATCTCGGCATGGCGGGTGCTACAATCCGTCAAACGAACTTCTTTGTGCACCCATATACGGAGCCGCCCGATGGATTCTCGTCTCAACTCAGACCTCGCACCATGCATGATCGGCAGCGGAACGCTTGCAGGTCCGCGAGACATGCTGCGTGCGCTGGAAACGCTCGACAACCTCGAATACCGCTTCGTCGTCCATGGCGAGACCGTGAATGAAGGACGCGCCGCCCTCGTCAAGCTGCTCGCCGACCCCGAGTCGGCCACACTGGTGGTCAACGGCTGCCTGTTCCTCAACGTGATGTCGTTCCGCTTCGTCGATTTCGAGCAACTCGCCGATACCCCCGAGCGCTGGCGCTTCATGCTTCACGGCGACAGCTCGACGCTCGAACTGATCTCATTTCCGGACACCGATGACGAAACAGGCGCAACAAACCGTCCACATCTTCTCTCGGAAGAGACGATGCCCAGTTTCGAGTCGCTGATCGCCTTGGACGACGACGAGGACGACGACTAGGACGTGCTAGATACGACTCCGTCCCATCGTGATCCTTGTCAGCCAACGCCTACCCAAGATCCGTCTCGATCTCAAACGCCTCATGAGCGCGAACTGCCCCTACTGGCGCCGCACCGCCGAACGGCAGACACAACACGTATTCGCTGGGAACGCCCTCGTAGGTGAGACCGGGGTAGGAACGAAAGCCGAAGCGCCCGTAAAACTCCGGATCCCCAACCAGCACGCAACCGCTCGCACCCCGCGCACGAAGCTCATCAAGCCCAGCTGACACCAGCGCAGAACCGATGCCCTCGCGCTGGAGCCCGGGAAACACCGCTACAGGACCGAGTAGGAACCATCCTTGCTGCCCCGACTCTCCTATGACCGCTTCGGAGAAAGCGATGTGCCCCACAGGACCCCCGTCCAGCACGGCCACGAGCGAGATTGTCAGAGCACTGTCTGCACGCAGAGCTTCCACTATCAGGTGCTCAGTCTGATGACTGTATGGATGGATCAGGAACGCGGCGACGTTTATCTCCCGAATGGCGTCGATATCCTGCGGGGTTTCAGAACGGATCACGGCTTCAGACATGCTGTCCCCCTCTGTTGCGCCTGACGTCTTTGCGCGTCAGTTTCAATACGCCACTGCATGCGCCTGCGACAAAGGTTACCGCTCTCGCGGCGTGTTGTCTGCCGGACGTGCAGGTTAGCAGTCAGCGCAAGCCTGTCGTATCCGGAACCTGCCTGCGAAGCCTAGCTCGATCGTCCTTCTGCATCTGATGCATGAAACACGGCGGTATCAGGTGGCCGCGTGGCGGTGACGAGCGCTCCTGACCAGCCTGAACAGCAGACTCGCCATGCCCATGATCCAGCCAACGGGATAGGGCAGGACCAAGACACCCCACCACATCGAATGTCCACTCGTCCCCCCGATGCCACCGACGGCGCTCAGGGCAACCATGGCCGCCACGCCCAAAGCGATGAGAGCGAAGACGGCAGCCCAGTAGAGCAGCACGCGGCGCTCCTCCTGACCGAGGAGTATCCCGAGCAGCACCATCGCGCTGCCGACGAGAATGACCACCGAACCCTCGAGCGGATCGACCGCGCCGAGGAGCATCCCGATCCCACCAACGACGACAAGGATGCGAGACCACAGGCTTCGAGCCCTCATGTCGCCTCCTCTCTTTCGATGAATCCTCTCAAGACTCCTGCACGCTCTCTCTGACCGAAGCCACCACCGATCGAATCGTCTCGCTTACGAGGCCTGGTTCGCTGATCTGTGGGAAGTGCCCGCTCTTACCGGCTATCAAGTGTTGACCCAATGGCGAAAGAGCAACCAGCCCCTCTTGATTCCGAGCACGCGCAGCGCGGACAGCAGGAGGAATGCCTCGAGCGGGTCTGCCTGCGCTGACGACCACGACTGGCACCGGCGGGAAGGCGTTCGCGCGCGCGATTATGTCCACGGTCTTCGGAACGCATGCTGCCTCGCCGAACTCGTCTCGCCCGAACACCGCATCCGCCACTCGTTGCGCGAGACGCTGAAGGCTGGTGCTGTACTCATCGACCAGCGTGGAGTCCTCGGGTGCCGCGGAATCCAGGAAGACGACGGCAGCGACCTCCAGCGGATACGTGCGAGCGAACAGGTTGACGTACAGTCCTCCAAGGGAGTGACCTACGAGAACGTAAGGCGGACGCAGGCCCAGCCCCTCGAGCAGCGCGTGGAGCGTGCGGACCACGACGTCTCCGGTCTGCGGCTCCGAGGGCTTACTGCTTCGACCGATGCCGAGACGATTGTAGGCTACGACGGTGCTGACAGCCTCGAGCGGCGCAAGGACTCGAACCCATCCCTCCAACGGGCCTCCGGCGCCGTTGAGCAGAACGATGGCGGGCGTGCCGCTGCCAGCAACGGCATACTCGACTGCCACGCCGCCAATGGCCGTGACACGCTTACCCACGATTCTCCCGCCCACCGCTCGTTGATCCTCTCGGCCGCGGTACATGCCAACATCTGAGGTCCGAGTAGACGCGCATAACCTCTCCGGTCAGTCTACCTCTTGGCGCTCTGCGCGAAACGCTCGTCAGCCCGCTTGGCGCGGGTCGTGAATCGCAAGGAACTGCTCGATATCGCCGAGAAGAGCCACCACCGCATCCTCAATCCGCGCGGTGAGTGCTTCGGAATCATCAAGTGCGAACCCGCATGCAACGTTGTACTCGACGATCGCGTCGACGCCGGCGGCGGGTTCGACGACACGGTAGTCGGGCCAGCTGCTTCCTCTGAACAGCTCCCAGTACTCCCGCTGTACCTTGCGATTGCGCGCGGCAAGCCACACCTCGAACCCGAACGACTCGTAGTCGAACACGATTGCGAGTTTAAGGTCACGAGACTTGAGGGCGGGCGGGAACAGCGCGAAGTAGGTCATGTCGAAGTAGCCCTGGTACAGACTCGAAACCGCCCGCTCACCTTGACTGCTCGCGAAGTGCGTTCGGAGCCGTGCCATATACCCGACGATCGCCGCATAGGCCCTCTGGATCGAGCCCTCGCCGAGGTAATCGCGCAACTCACTCAGATCGCTGTCGAGTGTACCCACCGTTATCCTCCTGCGAGCTTGCTCCATGCCATGGTCAGAACGCCCGTTCCTCGATAGCGGCAGGGCCGGCAGTCGCAAGGCCCGTGGCCGCATCGAGTGCGCGAACGGCCGGGAGTGACCAAGCTACGAGCCCCATCACCGCTATAAGCACGCCCGAGATCGCGAACCACGGAGCCACGCCAACCTGTTCTGCCAGCGGGCCTGCGACCAACAACCCTACTGGTGCCGCAAGCATCGCGATCGTCATATAGAGCGACATCACACGCCCCAGCTTCGCTGGATCGATGAGTCCCTGGAACATGGCGGTGATCGGAGCGCCGAAGAGCGGAACCGAAAACCCCATCAGCACGCACATCATCACGAAGACCCAGAACGCGGATGACGGCAGCATGCCCGAGACGGCAAGCATTCCGCCCACGAGAAGGATGCCTGCGCCGACAAGCTGCACGCCTGAGAAGCGCCGCGACATCACGCCGATCATCATCGACCCAACGAGCATACCCGCACCGAACGCCACCTCAACGTAGCTCGCAGCGGCCGCATCACCGCTGAAGTGCGAGAACGTCATCAGCGGAAACAGCGCGTTGAGCGGCATATACAGGAGCGTGACCATCGCGAGCACGAGCGTCAGATCCAGTAGCCCTCGGTGTCGGATCAGCTCCCGCCAGCCGTCGACGAACTCGGCGACGAAGTCGATGCGCCCTGATTCACTCTCGTCTCTCTGGGGATTGGGGATGCGGACTATCAGGAGCGATGCGACGGCGATCCCGGCCCCAACGATGTCGACAGCCATGACCGCCGAGATCGACGTGGCCGCCATCATGAATGCCCCCAGGACAGGTCCCGCCATCGCTACACCGGAGCTCATGAAGAAGCTCCATCCAGCGACTCGCATCAGCTGGTCCGCCGGCACATACATGGGAACCGCCGCTTGGCTCGCCGGAGTGTGAAACGCCGCGCCCGCGGATCGAAGCGCGATGACGAGCATGATAAGCGTCACCGAGGGCGCACCTTCCGCGAACGCGAGCAGAAGCCAAACACTTGTTGCCGCGATCATCAGATCGGCGACGATCATCGTGAATCGTCGATCCCATCGATCGATGAAGGGGCCGGCGATCGGCCCGAGAACGGCCTGCGGCAGTATTGCTGCTATTGAAGCGTAAGCAAGGAGTGCTGCGGAGCCGGTCTCGGCGGTCAGCCACCACACGAGTGCGAAATTGACCGCGGAACTCCCCAGAAGGGAGAAGGTCTGCCCGGTGAAGATGATAAGGACCGTGCGGAGCCAGCCATCGCTGCGAGTCTTCATGCCGTCTCCAAAACGAAGACACGGACAGACGCGCTGTGGTGGGCCGACGGAATGATGTTCAACCCCTTGCCATCGGGGTCTCTGTGTCGTCGGAAACGAGCAGACTGCATTCGGACTCCTAACTAGCGCGGCACTGGGCACTCAAGCAGCCAAAGCGATGGTACGCGAGTGGCTCGGTCTCGTGAAGGCTGGCTCCCGTCGTCGTCCTAAAGTGTTGCGCATGAGCAGACGCTCACACGCCTTCAGGCCGGTCTACTTCCGACGTTCTGCTCGATGCCTTGTCAGGCCGACGGCATACTGTCCCTGATACGCACCAGTCGATTGCCTTCGCGTGAGAGCCCCGCGCTGCTCGCAAGCAACGACAGGAACTCCTCACGCTCTGAAGGCGAAACGAGGCTCATCCCAATGAAGCCCTCATCGACTCGAATCGCGAGCCTGTCCAGCGACAGCGCAGGAGAAGCCAAAGGATTGCGTGTCGGATGAACCTCGCGAATATCACTCAGTGGGATACTCCTTCGGACGACGCCGAAGCGGATGATCAGTCTATCTTCCGTGATCCCGTAACGGATCGGGATCAACAGCAGGCCGTAGATCGCCGCGACAAGCCCGCTGCCCATTGCCATCGCAGTGGCCGCTTCACGGTCGCCAGCCAGTAGGGCAGCGGCCAGACCTCCAAGTTCGATGAATGGCAACACTACAAGGATCAGTCCGATCCACCAGTCGATCTTGGATCGGAACCATGTGGCTGAAGCGTCCGACATGAAAGCCCTCGATTCATGCGATGGACAAGCACACGTCCGACCTAACGTATCGTCAGGTGGCGGGACGATAGTGCATATATACCATGCCGTTATCGAAGCGACGCTCATCCACAAGCTCGAGTTTGAGTCGAACCCCGTCAGGGAGCGACCGAATGCCACCTCCAACAATGACCGGCGCAACGAACAGCTGGTACTCGTCCACCAAGCCGGCACGTATTGCCTGGGCAGCGATACCGGGCCCACCCACAGAGATGTCGCCCACGACTTCCTCTTTCATTCGCCGGATCGCAGCAGGGTCGAAATCCCGCTCGATCCTCGTTCGCGCGCTAGACACGGAGTCAAGCGTTGACGAGTAGACAATCTTGTCGGCGGCCCGCCAGATCTTAGCGAATTCCTTGATGAACGACGGCTGATCAGCAAGCCCGTCTAAGGTCTCCCACACGACCATTACCTCGTACATCCGACGGCCGAACAGATAGGTGCCGACCGGGCGCTCAAGTTCGTTGATGAACGTGTGCACCGCCTCATCCGGCTCAGCCCAGTCAAACTTGCCTGCTGGATCCGCGACGTAGCCATCGAGTGACTCAACCATCGAGAAAATCAACTTGGCCATCGGAGCCTCCCTCGACGTTCTGTTGGTCCGGCGCGCGGCCTCCGAACCGACATGGACCAGACTGCCGCGTCGCGGTAGTCCACCAGCTAGTGCGGGACGCTCAGCTGGTCATTGAGCTCAGTCACGGCCTGCTCAAGATCCTCGGCCGTCCGCATCGAGGTGGCAGTCGGGACGCCGGTTGTGATGAAGTGCTGCGCATAGGGGAAGCACGCCGCCTCGAACGGCGTCGTGTCCAGCAGGCCGGCGCCGAAGGTGTTGGTGCACAGCGAGATACCATCGAGCGGAAGCTTCAGCGCCTGAGTCATCTCATTCGGGTCGAACACCAAGCTGAAGGGCTTGGTACACTGTTGCAGCTCACCGCCGTAGTCGACCGACAGATTGCCCTCGACCCACAGGCGCTGATCGAGTTCGGCGAGCACACTGTTGTTCAGGTCAGCGACGAGGGCAAGACTGTTGGCGGACTGCGCGCTCACAACATCAACGATGACCTCACCCCGATATGACGTGGTGACCACAGAATGGGACGTGCTCGGGTCGATGAAGCCCCGGCTCGGGTCGTAGCTGGGCGCGTTGCTCTCGTACTCATCAATGATCCAAGAGAGGAGTCCGGTCCTGCAATTCTCCGCGATCAGGTAGAACTCCACGCGACTCCCCCAGAAGACGCTCGTGTGAACGTTGAAGGCGCTGATGATCGCGCATGGCCGCTTCGCGGTATTGCCGAACATCGCCGACGGAAACAGGCTGTAACCCGGCGGCAAGAGCCGTGTGGCCGCATCGGTATCAACGATCTCAAACGCCAAGAAGACGCCATACGGCTCAACGACGAAACTCATGTACGGGTTGGTTCGCGCTCCCCTATTGACTATGTAGCGCTGAAGTCCCAGAGGTAGTCGGCGGAGCATGCCGATGCCCTGCATTGTCGATGCGACTTTGGTCGGGACCACCATCTTCTCGGTGTTCTTGATGTAGCGCCTCAGATCCTCGATCCGCATGTCGTCTCCTCGTCATGCCGGCAGGTCCGGCCTCATGGCGTCTTGCTCAATGCCTTTGTCATGCCTGCTACAGCAGACGGCTATCATACGCCCAGTTCAACAGGGTTTGGCGCTGCTTCGGACGACAGCTGTCGTCCCCGGGCAGACAATGCGCGCGCACCTGACCTGCGTGCCGACGAAACGCGCGCCATCGCCCAATCTGCCGCAGGTCTTGGTACGGTAGCCTGCGACCCATCCAGTACCGACAATACCACTGAAACCAGCCCCTCGGATCTTCGGGGTAGATCCATCCGCGGCGCTGCCACTCGGCAAGCGGCAGGCTGGCGTTGACGCCGAAGAAGTTGAGGCCCGGGTCGTGTCGATCGTGGCAGAGCTTGGCGCCCTCATACCAGGAGTCGGGGAACTCGTCGCGACAATCAGTGAGATATCTGCCGCCGAACACACCGAGGCGCAGCATTTCCTGCGGAGTGAGTTCGGGTTCAAAACGCGGGTCGAACCCCTTGCCCTGCGGCTCAAGCAGCAGGTATTCATAGCCTTGCTGCATGAGATCTCTTACGACCACGCGCTTCGGTCGTACTCCATCATCGTGCATGCGTTCCCCTCTCACGCAGACACTCGTCCCAGGAGCGCCACCACGTTTCATCGCCTCTACTGCGAATGCGACCGCAAGCAGGCACCCGAAATGCGACCATAGCCGCACCGATGAGATCGGCCGATGACCCAAATCCGTTGAGCGCACCGAGCACGACTACGAGCGGCGGCGCAACGCCGAAGATGAGTCCGGCGAGCAGTGGGACGACCGACAGGATGAGAAACGGTGCGACCCCGACCACGATCTGCCGACCTCGCGACAGTTCACCTTCATAGGACACATACGGCGTGAACGCCTGCGGCCAGAATCCGAGCGTGGTGGCAGGGCCAAGGCCGAATTGCGGCAGCGAGAGAACGTGAAGAAACTCGTGCGCGACGACCATGGCCAAGAGCGCAAGGAGAGCCGCAAGAGCCCCGCCGGTGGTGATGGCGAAACTGACCTCGCCTGTCGCACCGTGCATCTGGCCGATGAGGCTCCACGTGAACAGAAGGCTTGCGGCAATCCCCACCGCGAGCGGTATCGAGAGTACCATCAGCCAGCCGAGTGACGGCTCTTTCAGCCTAGTCCAGCCGCCCACTTCAGGACAGAAGCCGGGGTCATCCGGAACGGGACCCACACGAAACCTCACAAGCCCTCCCCATCGTGCTGCTGGTTCCGGAGTAACGCCTAGGGCATGGGCAGACGCGCTCACGCTCCTAGGTCAGTCTACCCGCGAGTCTGCCCGATTGCGCATGCCTTCGGATTCTCGAGATACTGACCAACCCTCATTGAAGACGTGTTCGTCGTGAAGAGGATGCGTCTTATGCCTTCCCTCCTCCTTGGCGCAAGCATGGCCTTGGAGTTTGGGAAGCCGTCTTTGTCGATGGAACTGACGATCGAGACACCCGCTCCGTCGATCAACTTGCCTATTGTCTTGCTGGTATCCCTCACCCTCAGTTCCCGCCCTCTCCATCTAACGCGTTAGGCACGAGCAAACGCGCATGACCTCTCCGGTCAGTTTACCTCTTGGCGTTCTGCTCGATGCCCTTGCTGGGCGGCCCTGAGAAATCCCGAGGATGGCCGCAAACGCCGCAGTCCGGGAGATGGACGCATAGAAGGGAACCACACTCCGGACACGCCCATCTCAGCCTCTCATCGGCAACGAAGGCCTCGAGGCCGGTCTCACGAATCCGGAGAAGATTCTCCGTCATGCTCATCCCGTACTTGGTACGGTATCGCTTGTCGAGCTGACGTAACCGAGCGCAAGGGAAGGTCGTGCACTCGTAACAGAACGAGCCCGCACCACTGGCGACGGTGTCACACTCTCTGATCTTGCACGTTAGACAGTATCGCGGCTTCGCCGCATCATCCCCGTTGCAGCCGGGGCAGCGGTTCTTGTCTCTGAGATGACCTCTGCACAGACCGCAATTCATGCCGCACGGTGCAATCAGGTCTGGAGTCAGTGATCCGGGTAGAGCCTCCTGAACTGTTCGCACGGTCACTCCGTTCGATAGCCCGATGTCACGCTTGCCTAGCCCCCAGCGTCTGAGGCACGAACAGACGCGCAACCCTCTCCGGTCAGTTTACCTCTTGGCGTTCTGTTCGGCCCGCCCGCTCGGCAGCACCCCCGACCGGACATCACGATCGCCAGTAGAGCACAGCTGCGAGCCCCAATGAAACGAGAATGTCGGACAACGACTGGCGTAAGCCGCACACGTCCCTTCATCCCGACACGCTGTACCACCACGCCACCTCCTCTGACATCCACCCCCAAATCAAGTCGGCCGCGACTGAGTCCCCAATGACGCCGGTCAGCCCAACGTCTGAGACATGAGCGGCGGTCATGCACCGTCATTTGCGTACCGCTTTCGCCGCCCGCTCTCGATGCCCTTGTCGACGAATCTGCCGATTATCCGCACCCCATCAGAAAGCGGGTGCAACCAGGCCTCACCGCTTCTTCCAGAAATCGAACTCGCCCTCGTATCGTACGCCACCCAAGTCCGACACCTTCTCCTGGAAGAATACCTGAGCATCCGCGATCGCCTGATTGTAGATGCTCGGTCCGATCTCCCTAGTGCAGAAATCGAGAACACGCATCGCTTTGAGGTCGCCGATCTCCTCGTCCATGTCCTCGACGAAGAAACGTTTGATCGAATCGAGCAGATACCTCTCTGTTTCCTTCTCAAGCTTCATGGCAATTCTCTCTCGGACATGGAGTGTTCTCTCCGGTTGGTGACCGATACCAAGACTGGCGGCCAGATCGAAGTATCGAGCAACTTCAACCTCATCGCCAAGCAGCTCGTACGACCCGCCTAATGTCTGGGGCATGAACAGCGGCCGCGCCGCTCTCGAAAAAGTAGCGCTTTCGCCGTCTGCTCGAACGTCTGTTAGCAACTCCCCGTGATACCATCGTGCCAATCCGGCTCAGAAGATGACACTGGAAGCGAGGTGCAGGGCAGCATGAATGACGAGAACAACCAAACAGGTGTTCCGATCGATTTCGGCGCCGTGAGCTGCGCGCTTCGCACCGAGTTGGCCGAGCGCGGCTATCAGTCCTCAAGCGACACTACCGGAATGCATCGAGCACTCTACATAATCGGACTCGGCGACAGAGCCCGAGCTCTCTTCGAGTTCAAGCCGAGTGCAGACGACGCCGTCTACGATCTGGTGTATCAGGGGGCGTGGGTTGCGGGCATGCCACCGCGATTCGTTGTGCTACCTAGAGAAGAAGCATCAAGCCCCTCGCTTGACACCCTCGAGCAGATGAAGGCAATCCCGCTGCTGTTCGACGTCGGGGAGGATACGATCACATTCCGAGACCTCGATCGCATGCAGGAGCTCATCGACGCGGACTGACGGGCACCCGAAACCGGAAAGGGCGTCTGGGAATGGCGGTTTTGGGACTCGCGCTGGCCGATTGGCTAAGCTCTCGCATCATCGCAAACTAGAGACTATCAGTCCGTCGAACGTCTACGGCTCAACTGATGTCCCTTGGATCTACAACGCGTCGAGAGTAGCGAAAATGCCGTCAAGCGAGGCGAACTCGAACTGAACACTGGCGATATGCATGAACCTGATTGTACCTGAAGCGTCTATAACGAAGTTGGCGGGCCGGGCGATATTGATGGATTCGAAGTTGGCCTTCACGTACACACCCCACTCTCTCACCACAGTGCGGTCAGCGTCCGCCAGAACAGGGAAGGAATACGGCGTTTCCTTGAGGTCGTCACGCATTCTGGCGGGTCTCTGGGCCATTATTGTCACGACTCCGGCCCCCCGCCTCTTCAGTTCCGGCACGTGCTCCTCTAAGATGCTCATCCACTTGCGGCAGGTCGGGCACCAAGTGCCCCGAGCAAAATAGACCAGCAGAGGCTTGCCCAACAGGCTGGTCAGCGTGACAATCTCGCCGGTGAGCGCATCAGGCAGTGAAAAATCAGGCGCCTTATCGCCCACTGACAACACCGTATTCTGCCTGACCATACTGCGCTCCCCTCTTCTCTCTGCCCAACCTCTGACGTTTGACGTTTGAGCTGCGAACGTAACGTTTTCGGAACGCGACGATTATCTGCGAGTCAGCTTGTGACTTCTGCCAAGTGTACAAAGCCTAGCCATCCTACAATATTCCCAACGAGCCCAACGCCCTTCCGATTCCGCCTTCCGCTAGGATCGCGAACACGGTTCCTCATGTTGAATAGGCAGCCGCAAGGTCAGGTGACTCGCAGTGTGGGCTCCAAAGTGCCGGCGATTGTGCTGGCTGAACCGTCACCCGATCGGGCAAGCGTCATGGTGCTATTGCTCGAGACCTGTACCACTACAGGATGCGCAAGTCCTTCTCCCGGTTGCCCCACAGGCAGAACACCCGATGTTTCGTGCACCGTTGCACGAAACGCATTTCATGAATATGTCCCCATTGCAGGCCTCGAGGCACGGCCGCTGAAGTCAGCGTACTTCGTCAAACACACGCGAATCGATTCCTGAAAGCTCATGGCGTTTTCTCCGTCTAACGTGGTGCATCAGCGGCTCGGCGCATCGGGATGAGTTTGGCTCACGGTCGAGAGACTCAGAACTCTTTCGTCCGCCCAACGTCTGACGTTTGAGCGGCAGGCGTGTTGCTCTCGAAAGGGTACCCCTTCGCCGTCTGCTCGAAACGTTGTCAGGCAGCGACACCGCCGTCAGGACTCAGCGCAAAGCGCCGCGAGCTTCCTCGCCGTGTTGACGTTCCTCGTGGTCATCCGAGAGTAGGAGCTGTGTCCCGCGATTCTGGTGATGTGGCTGCGATTGTAGTTCTCTCGCTTGATGTTCCAGACGATGGCCCCGGGCGTGTAGAAGATAGTCAAGTACTCCATTCTGACCGGCAGCTCCGACATGAGATCCGGCTTGTCGACATCACTGAACAGATACGCGACATAGGTCTGTTCGCCCTCGCCGTTTCCCCACTCGCTCGGTATCGAGTCCGCTATCGCGATCACATCCGCCGACGTCTTCACCAGAGTCGGGATCTTCGCGCCGAACGCTCGCTCAAGCTCGTCTTCGAGCACACACGCAAGATCAAGGGCACTCAGAGATGAGCTGAATACTACATTGCCCGAGTTCAAGTAAGTGACAACGTCGCGAAGCCCGAGACCCTCGAAAAGAACCTGCAGGGTCTTCATGGGCACGCGAGCACCCTTGCCGACATTGATCCCGCGCAGCAACGCGACGTACTTCACGAATGCCAACCCCCTACTCAAGCGACAAGGCGCTGTCTGACAGGAACACCCAAATGCGCCAGCCACTCCGGCCCCGCCCTCGTCTGCCCAGCGTCTGAGGCATCAGCGGCGGCGATGCACAGTCATCAGAGTAGCGCTAGCGCTCTCAGAAGGCGCAAACCTTCTGCGAGTCAACTCGAAACGTTTGTTAGAGTCAAGACCGTCCAACCTCATCACCGATCGCTCAAGGCCAACTCCACGGCCAAACCGGCGAACACGACAGCGAATGACCGCTGGAGCCAGCGCATCGCTTGCGAAGTCCCGCTGAAGATCAAGCGCGCCGCACTCGCAATGACGGCGTAGAGGGAAAAGACGACAAACGTCATGACCATAAACACCGCACTCAACCCCGCCAGCTGCTGCATCGCCGATGAGCCGGGAGTGATGAAGTTGGGCAGGAACGCGAGAAAGAAGATGGTGAGCTTGGGGTTGAGGAGATTAAGTGCCACACCCCGCCACGCCACTTCTGCCAGCCCGCGCTCAACGGTATCCCCTTGAGCTGAGAACCGGCCTGCTTCTTTCCACGTCTGCCATGCCAGATAGAGCAGGTAGCAAGCCCCGGCAAGCTTGACTCCCGAGAAGACCTGAGCTCCCATGTTTATGATCGCCGAGAGCCCCAAAGCGCTCGCCAGAAGATGCGGCACGATCCCGATCGTGCACCCGAAAGCAGCAGCCACCCCAACGCGTGAGCCGCGGGCAATCCCGGTCGAGATCGTGTAGAGCGCTCCTGTACCCGGGATCAGCACAACCACGAGTGCAGTCAGCAGGAATTGCGCAGTGAACACGTAAACCTCCCAAGTGCGATTCGGTCTCCCCGCAGGCGAGGGGCACTCCACCGTCTGTCCAAGTGGCGCTTCAGCTGCGCGCCACTCAACTTGCAGGATACGCCACCGCCTAGCGCGTCAGCTGGAAGACTTGCCGGGGCAGCGGCCCAAGCGCTTGCCACGTCAATCATGGCGATCCACATCACGCCGGGCGACCGGGATGATAGCGACTCTGCCCCCTACGTCGCTGAAGGGCGTTGCGGCGATGGCTTGGACGCTCTGCGGTAGAGCCATGCGCCTGCCGCTGACGCGAGAATCGCTGCGCCCAACGTCAAAGCCCCCAGCAGAAGAACGTCCGCTCCGAGCTCAGCGAACCCCAGTGCTACCCACTTGACGCTCTGGAGAGTAGCCAAGAGCCACCAAGCGACACCGACGATGGCCGCAGTCACCGGTCCCGCTCCATACCGAGGGGTGATTGCCGAGAATAGCCAGACCGCCCATATCCCCATAGTAAGATCGACGACATAGAAGACCTCGCCACCAAATGCAGGATAGGGTGCGCTCCCTTGCATCAAGGGCACGAAGTCAGGTGCAAGGACCGCAAGGAGCACCGCCGAGCTCAGATTCCAGACCGCACCGGCCACGAGACCGCACAGAACCAGCCGGAGCCAATCGTAACGCTTCATGGGCGCCCCCTCAGTGTGTCTGCCCAACGTCTAACGTTTGAGCCAGCGCGCGTAGCGCTTTCAGAGCACGAACGCTATCTGCGAGTCTGCTCGAAACGTTTACTTGAACTTACGCCCTCATTGTCACCCTTCTGAACTAGATTCGTTGACGATCACGGGCAGTCTGCCCTCCCACCTGTCCCACGATTCAGGATCAGTTGCTAGGTCGCACATGAAACTCGCAACGTTCGCCATGTTCGTACTGCCCGGCTTGAAGAGGCTGCTCACTAGGTTCTCGTGAAGCGAGTATGCCGAAGCCTCACCCTCTATGAGAGTGTCCGGGCGAACCGTGACCCACCGCACGAATGGATTGCTCGCCCCATCTCGCCATGAAGGAAGCCCGCAGCTCGCTGGTTGTCCCTTGACGGAGGGACCAACCCGCGGAGAACCCATAGGAGCACCTCTTCCATCGTGCCGCGCCGCTCATCGGGCGCGTCAGGGTGATCGACTGAGACGCTGCTCATGAGGATGTATTTCACGGGCGCATCCGGCTGCGAATCTTGAATCGCCTCACAGAGTCGCGCCGTGGCCCGTGTGACTAGATCATACGGTGGACCAAGCACTCCCTTGACGCTGATGACGTGACCGAGACACGAGATGACTGCATCACAGCCGCGAACGTGCTCAACAAGATCCTCGGCGCTAAGGGACAGGAGGTCGGCCTCAACAACCGTCAGTCGCGGATCATCCGCAGTCCCCTCCGGAAGCCTCCCAGCTGAACGCACGATGGCGCGCACCCGACCCCCTTGTCTCGCTGATGGGTCTGACGTTTGACGTTTGAGCAGCGGCCGCGCCGCTCTTGAAAGAGTAGCGCTTTTCGGAGAGCGACGACCATCTGCGAGTCAGTCAGCCTAACGTCTGAGGCATGAGCAGACGCGCATAGCCTCTCAGGTCAGTCTACTTCTTGGCGTTCTGCTGATGCCTTTGTTAGCCGTTTCCCGCACTTCTAAGCAAGTCGATATCGCCGCCGACAATGGCCTCCAGATTGTCCGAGATCCTTGCGACGTCCCAGTCCCACCATGCGATCTCCTGTAGTGCATCAATCACGTCCTGCGAGAAACGCGGCCGGATGGGCCGAGCGGGATTGCCCCCGACGATCATGTAGGGCTCGACGTCCGAGACGATCACAGACCGAGCGGCAACGATCGCACCGTTGCCGATGTGCACGCCGGGCATGACGAGCGACTCGTATCCGATCCATACGTCATTGCCGATCACGGTGTCGCCCTTTACGGGCAACTCATCCATTGACGGAGTGACGCGCTCCCACCCATTGCCGAAGATGCTGAACGGATATGTCGATAGGCCACTCAACTTGTGGTTGGCGCCGTTCATGATGAACCGAACACCGGTAGCCAGGGCGCAGAACTTGCCGATGATCAGCTTGTCGCCCATGAACGGGTAGTGGTAGAGAACATTGCGCTCGAAATCCTCCGAGTCCACAGGGTCATCATAGTAGGTGTAGTCCCCGATAAGGATGTTGGGACTGGATACCGTGTTCTTGATGAAACAGACCTGTGGAAAGCCAGCCATCGGGTGCTTGGTGTTTGGATCCGGTCCCAGCAATGCTGACCTCCCAGCAATACGGCTAACATCTGACATTTGAGCTGCGAGCCTAGTGCTTCGGGAATCGTACCTCTTTCGTCGCCTGCCCGAAGCGTCCGCCGGCCTCACCGCTGGGGTGGCTTGCCGGTTTGCCTGTGGAAGTCCTTGGCCGCTTTCTGGATGACCTTCCACTTCCGAACCTCCTCAGCCCGAAGGCGGCAGTCGGTCTTCATCGCAGCGACCTCTGCTTCACGCATCAGCTTGTGATAGTTCGCCAAGCGACTCGCGGGCAGTTTGCCCAACTCAACGGCAGCCCGAACTGCGCAGCCCGGCTCGTCGTTGTGAGTGCAATCCCGAAAACGACAGGAGCGCGCCTCCTCCTCGATCTCTGGGAAGGTTGCGGCGATACCGACTTCTGAACCGGTCAACGCAAGCGCGCGCAACCCCGGGGTATCAATAAGGATGCCCCCACCGGGCAGCTGAATCAACTCGCGTACGACCGTTGTGTGCCTACCTCGATGGTCGCTCATGCGAACTCCGCACGTCTCCTGACGCTCTTCGCCGAGGAGCGCGTTGGTCAGCGTCGACTTGCCCGCCCCAGAAGGCCCCAGCAACACCGCCGTCTTTCGATCTTCCACGTAGCGGGGCAGCAAGTCCACGCCGAGGCCACTTACGGCACTTGTGACAAGAACTTCACACCCGATTGCCACGGCCTGGACTGCCGCAAGAGCAGCGTCGGGTGCGGCAGATGCGTCGGCCTTGGTCAGAACAACTGCAGGAACGGCTCCCGAATCCCAGACCAGCGACAACTCGCGCTCGATGCGACGGAGATTGGGTCCCGCGTCAATGGGATGGACGAGGAACACGGTATCGACATTGGCAGCGAGGATTTGGGCGACAGAGGGCTCTCCCGGATCACCTCTGGTGATTGCGCTCGTGCGCGCCAATACTGCCTCGATGAGAGGTACGTCGATACCTTGCGGGGCATGAACTACAACCCAGTCACCAACGACAGGCAAGTCGATAGAGCCGCGAGCAGCTTTCACTAGAGCGGTCGAGGGCTTCGCACGGCATATGCCGTCCGATGACGCGATCAACGCGCTTCCTCGATCAGCACGGACTACGCGGGCCGGATATGTGTCCGTGCCGTCGAATTGAGCAAATAGCGCCTGCCAGCGCGGCGAGTAGCCGAGGAGACACAACGCAGGGGTATTGAGCATCGCGGGTCCTTCCGACGAGGTGCCCGCAGTCAAGTCAGATGCGGGGCACCGGAATGGAGGCATACGAATACATGGGCGCTGTGAACGCCGATGACCCTATGTGATGCATCCGTCGCCTCCTTTCAGTCGGCCGAATTTCCTAATCGTAGCATTCAGCGACAGGTTCCAACAACGAAAGCTACGCCGAACCCGGAACTCGCTCATGGGTTGAGCTAACGTTGGGCGGATAACCTGCGAGCGTAGCGAGTCAGGTTGATCCGTTGGACAGCTTACCGTGCCGTCTCGAAGCGCCGCTCGATCAGGTCGACGGCTTTGGTGATCCCGTCCTCTGCCCGAATCTGCTCGCCGAGATTCGCCGACCTCGCGCGCATCGCGCTATCGCTGACGGCGGCCTCGATCGCCCGGCTCAGACGTTCGACGGTGAGTTTGCGCCGAGGGACCGCCTTGGGACCGACCCCAAGGCCGCTGACACACCCCGCCCAGAAGGCCTGGTCCCCCATCACGGGTGTCACGATCGAAGGTACGCCAGCCGACAACGCCGCAGCCGTCGTTCCAGCGCCGCCATGATGGACGATTGCCGTCATGCGAGAGAAAAGCCAAGCATGCGGGATTGAACCTATCATGCACACGGAGTCGGGGAGATCGTTCTTTGTTAGCCCGCCCCATCCGGAAGAGAGAACGCCGCGCTGCCCGGTCCGTCGCAGGGACTCCAGCACCAGATCCGCCGTCGCCTCCGGGTTCTTGCTCCCCATGCTTCCGAACCCGACGTACACCGGCGGCGGACCCGCCTCAAGGAAGGCAACCAGTTCTGTCGGCGGACGCCACTCCAAGGAAGGCTCAAGGAACCAGTAGCCCGTGACATGATTCTGGGGCGGCCAATCATGCGGTACCGGGATCACATGCTCGCTGTATCCGTACAGGCTCAGTTGGTCCTCGCCAGCCAGTTCGCCGAACGGACCCCAGAAGGCCGACGGCTTGAGACCCAGGACCTTCACCCGGACGGTGGCGTCCGCCGATCGAGTCGTCTGCCACAGCATCTGCCGGGTGGCGCGATGTGACGGAGCGTTCGCCCAAGACGTGAGCGGTGTCTGAGGCACTGGCGTGAGCACGCCGGGAAACTCGCGGGTTGGCGAGAACGGATACAGGTAGGCCTGTACGAACGGAACACCAAGCTTCTCCGCGAGCGCGTGCCCGACGAACAGCCCGCCCAGGCCACTCAAGATTACGTCGGATTCTTTGCACGCCGCGAGACCGTTCGTCGCAGCCTGGACCGCCACCCGTTCTGCCGAAACACCCATCGCGGTCATGATCTTCAGGAAATTTCCAGCTTCCAGGAGGTCATGCATCTCGTTGGCGATGGCCTCGGTACTCACCCCTGTGTCACAGAATTCCAGTTCGTGAGCCCGGACGAGATCCCCGAAGTCGCTGGAAGTCACTACTCGAACCGAATGCCCCGCCCGCCTGAGTCCCACCCCGAGCGCAACGTGCGGCTGCACGTCACCACGGCTACCCAGCGCGATGATTGCTACTCTCAAGTGGCCCAATCTCGTGTTTGGTCTGTCCAACGTCCAGTGTTTGAGCTGCGAGCGTAACGCTTTCAGAGTGCGACGACTATCTGCGAGTCAGCTCGAAACACGTGTTAGATCCACCAGCGCACACATTTCATCCGAGCTGAACCGTTTCGCGGCATTTGGGATAGTTGACACACCCGTAGAATTGGCCCCCCTGCCGCGCACCCCGGCCAGCTGTTCGAAGCACCATCTGCACCCCGCACTTGGGACAGACCGGAGCGCCATCTGCCGAGGACACAGCGACGGGCGGCGTAACTGGCACAGTGCGCCCGGAGTCCCTTAGGAACGGCGCGAGTTGGGCCGCGATCTCACCGACGCTATAGCTTGATCGAACCTGAATGTGAAGCAACGGCAGTCCCGCTGCTTGAAACACCGAGTCAACCAACTCATCGCGCTGCTGCCGATCCTGCCGAGCATGACTCGAATCGTCCAACTCCAGGCCGAGCACTGGACGCAGCGTATCTGACTCACAGAGCAGGAAATCGACATGCTTCTGGCTGATGCGTCCGCGCGCAGCCATGTTCTCATTGGGACGAACCACGAAGAAGACGTCACACAGGTTCACCTTTGGGCAGATAACCGCGCGACCGTCGACCGCATTGTGAAGAACGCGATAGAACGACAACTCCGCCTTAGAGAGAAAGTCATCGCGCATACGATACGGAAGGCTATCTGCGGAAGGTCCGGATGCCGCGCGGATTCCAAATATGCGGAGAATGGCGCCGAGACACCCAGGATTCTGGCTATTCCCCTCAACCATTCGATTCCCCCTTTGTTGGATCTAACGTCTGACGTTTGAGCTGCGAGCGTAGCGCTTTCAGAGAGCGAAGACTATCTGCGAGTCAGCTCGAAACGTTTGTTAGGCCGCGCGAATTCAGATACTAAACGCAACACCCCCACCGGAGGGTGGGGCGATCTGGGACACTTCAGGTTCCTCCCTACCGCCAAGCAAAGGGGAACCGATGCATGCCCAGATCACCCAAGAGGAACGAT
>JAAXUF010000008.1 GCA_013336165.1 Coriobacteriia bacterium | reverse complement strand
CAGTCGGACGAAGCGTGTGCTCAAGGTCGGCGCGGTGCTGGCAGCGGCCTGTGCTGCTATTGCGTTTGGGTGGGTCGCCGGCATCGTATGGTCATCCGGCACCCTCATGGGTGACACATCTACGCTCGGCAGAAGCACGTTAGGAGTCTCGACTGACTCCGCGGCCACCGCTCCCGCATCTCCGACGCAGGGCAGCGCAGCTGACAGCAAGAGCTCCTCGGCCGAGAACGCGACCACCCAGATAACTTCTGATGGAAGCCAGGGTAAGCTGGTAGTAAGGAGCGGGGCGCTGTCGATCAAGGTAGACAATCTCGACGATGCCCTTGCTGCGGTTCGGAAGACGGTCGCTGCAAATGGCGGCGAGATCGCCAACCTCACCGTCTACTCCGGAACAACCTCGAATGTGTCCATTCTGGAGACAGGCGTTGCCACTGAGCGGCTGGGTGATGCGACGGGCATCGTTGCAGGCCCTCGAAGCGCCGTTGTCACCCTGCGGATTCCAGCCGACAAGCTCGCAGGTGCCCAAGATGCCGTTGCAGCCCTCGGCACGGTGCTTTCGCAGAGCCTCTCGGAGAGAGATGTCACCCAACAGCACATCGATATGCGAGCCCGGCTCGCTAATCTGATCGCCGAGGAAGGCCGGCTGCGCGAGTTTCTGGCTAAGGCCACCAAGGTGAGCGAAATGCTCGAAATCGAGCGCGAGCTTTCGCGAGTGCGGGGCGAGATCGAGTCGATGCAGGCGCAGGTCGGTTGGCTGGAGAGCCAGGCTGCGATGGCAACGCTGACGCTTTCGCTGTCCGAACCGGGCGCCATCATTGCGCCTGAAAACGGAGACTGGAGGTTCTCCGAAGCGGTCACAGCCGGTATCCAGGCCGCAGCAGCCGTGATACGTGCGACGATCACCGTTGTCCTAGCGCTGTCTCCCCTGCTTCTGATCGGACTGGTACTCTGGATTGCACGGCTGGCGTGGCGGCGCCTTCGAGATTCGCGAATCTGAAATGGAAGCATATTCCGAGACCCCAAGGACAAGAGACTGTGATAAGACCGAAAGTTCGCGTACCTGTGTGGACAGTCTTGGTGGGAGCCGTGGCGCTCTACGTGATGCGATCAGTCCTTAGAGGATTCGATTTTCGCCCGGAACTGCCTCTCGACATGTTCATCCTCGGCCTCTTGGCGGCGGTCCTAATCGCTGTGGGCTCCGTTCGAGCCGACGACGCGCGCCTTGATCGCGAAGAACAGCAGTTGGACCACGACGACGAGGACGAAGGCGACAGCCGCTGACGCCACAGGAAGCCAGAGAAAGTCCGCAATCCCCAGTGACAGTGCGCCGGGCGCGCCGGACCCGCTGACTACCGTCAGCCATCCTCCTCCGGCGACGCCGATCGCAACGCCCGTGCCCCATGCGGCAGCACGCAGCAGAACCACGCCGCGCGATGTCCGCCTCCCTGTCGCAGGATTCCTTCTCATCGTGATCCTTCCACTAGCGTCTCCGTGCCCGCGGATGCGTCGTGAGGTATTCCTCCCTGATATGACGCCCGTCGACATGAGTGTAGACCTGCGTGGTCGAGATGTCGGCATGCCCCAGCATTTCCTGAACCGCACGCAGATCGGCTCCCCCTTCAAGAAGGTGGGTCGCAAACGAGTGCCGCAACGTGTGCGGATGCAGTGTCAGTTCCACCCGGCGGCCGTACTTGCGCACCAGCGCATAGATCGCCTGCCGGGTGATTCTGCCGCCTTTGGAGTTCACGAACACAGCCGAGGGGTCCGCACCGCCGATTGAACGCTTCGAGTGCAGATGCGGGCGACCATGGGTGAGGTAGCCCTGCATCGCATGAGCGGCCATTCCGCCAATCGGAACCAGGCGCTCCTTCTGCCCCTTGCCGAACACGCGAATGGCGCCCTCGGCAAGATCCATGTCCGTTAGACCCAGCCCGGTCAACTCGCTGACGCGCAACCCGCATCCATACAGCAGCTCGAGAATGGCGCGGTCGCGCAAACCGATCGGAGTGTCGGGGAACGGCTGCGCCAAGAGCCGGTCAATCTCCTCGATCGAGACTACGCATGGAAGTTGATCCGGCACTTTGGGCAGCGGAAGGCGTGCGGTCGGATGGTTCTCGGTAACCCCATCGCGCACGAGGAACTTGTGGAAGCCCTTGAGGGCAGCCACCTTGCGCTCAATGCTGCTCGGAGCGAGCCCGCGCGCGCGCAGTGCAGCGACAAATGCTGTGACGTCGTCCCGGGTTATGACGGAGGCATCCGATATGCCGCGCGACTCCAAAAACACGCAGTACTCACCGAGGTCATGCTTGTACGCCGACAGCGTGTGCCGTGAGGCGCCACGTTCAACGGAGAGATACCCTAGGTATTCGGCGACATGAGTATTCACGCATCCCAGTATAGACGCCCGCTCAGCACCTGACGGATACGGGACCCCGCAATGTGCCGAGGTCCCGCAATCGGATCAGTTGCAGTGCAGCTTACTCGGCGGATGGTGCGGACTGCTGCGTAGAGACTGTCTTCGTCTGTGGCGCGCTTGCCATCTGCTCTCGGATAGCCTTCTTGATTGCGTTGGTTGCCTCAACTTGCTGCGCATCGACGGGCGCAGCAGCACCGGTCGTCTGCAGCTTCTCTGTCGCGAGGAGCGTCATGAGCAGGCCGAAGGCGTTCGCGTTCGAGCCGCTGTCCTCTCCTTCTGCTCCCCCCATCTGCACGTAGGTTGCGGGAACGATCGGGATCTTGGCGGTCTCGATAGCGGTTGCCATGCGGCCCATGACCTCTTGAATGAGCTGCAGCTGCGGGCCGCCGTAGGCGCGCACCTGCTCTTCGATCGCGATGGCTCGGCCGATACCGACGCGCGCTTCCTTGTCGGCGTCAGCCTCGGCCGTCACCTTGATGCGCATCGCCTCAGCACCTGCGAGGAGCTTGACCCGCTCGGCGTCTCCATCGGCCAGGAGCTTGATGCGTTGGGCATCCGCTCCGGCCAGCGTCTTGACACGTTCGGCGTCCTGAACGGCGCGCTGGAGCTCGGCGCGTCCGGAGTTCTCCTGAACCTTGATGTTGATCTCGGACTGCGTGAGCATCGTCTGCTGCTCGGCGACTGCCATCGACTCTTTGAGTTCGCGTTCCTTGTCGGCGGCGACTTTCTGCTTCTGATACGTTTCCAGTCTCTCGACAGCGATCTGGCGGTCCCTCAGCTGCGTGAGAATCTGCTCGATACGCGTGTCCCCCTCGGGCGAACGCGGAGTGCCGATCAGCACTTCTTCCAGCTCGAGGTTGTAGCGCTCAAACTTCTCCTTCATGTCGATGCTCGAACGGCCCTGGATATCCGAGCGCTGTTGGATGAGTTCAATGAGCGTCTTTGTCTGACCGATGTTCTTGAAGTAGGCCGATACCATCGGGTCGAGCGTCTGGTTGACGAGCATCTTGATGTCGCCAAAGCGCTGAATGACAAGCGGCGCCTTCTTGTAGTCGATGTGGATGACGACCGACAACGGCAAACGCGGCTCGAATGCGTCCTTGGTGATCAACTCGATTTCCGAGAGGTTCTCGTCGTAGCTGTGAGAGCCCATCTCAGAAGCGATCCACTTCAGAATGATGTTGGTTGTCGGCACCATGCTGATCGATCCGGCATACGTGTTGAAAGCGTACTTGCCGGGCATGAGCGGCTCGTTCCACACGCCGCGGTAGCCGTTTGCGACCAGCTCGCCGTGACGGTACTCCTCCCCGGACATGTCCGCACCCTTGGGCCCATGGTACGCGACGACCACGCCTGCAAAACCCACCGGCACGATGGTTTTGTTGATGTACTCCACGGTAGCGAACAGGCGGTTCACGAAGTACGTGCCTTCCGTGAGCACCTGGTACTGCCGACCACGGTAGCCTCCACCCGCAAGAAAAGCCTCGGGATTCTGGAAGTTGTTGTGGTAGTTGGGATCCTCCTGCTTGTCACCAACACTCGGCGCGATGATGTCGCCCAGCGGCAGCGAAGGACCGTCGTTCACGGTCACGATGCCGACCCTGTCGTCGGCACCCTTGATGACGATCGGATTGAATCCGTCGACCGCAGCCAAGTGCTGGACCATCATCTGGATGTTGCCCTGCTCGGCCGGGCTGCCCATCGGCAGGTAGTAGATCCGGCCTTCGGTGATGACGATGAACTGCGCAAGGTTGAACGCGTAGGTGCCTTCGCGAAGAATCTGCCGCTGAGGACCTCGCTGACCGCCGCCTTGCATGAACGCCTTGACGTTTTCGAAGGAGTTGCCGGGGACGACCTTGCCAAGCGTCTGACCGGGCGTCAGCGGCACGCCGTCACGCGCGAAGACGTAAGCGATCTTGCCTTGCGAGATGGTCACAAGCGGCATGACATGTACCCGGTACATAAGCGGAGTACGGAAGTGGATACCGCCACGAAGCACGTCGGGCTGGTAGCCGGCCTGGCCGTTCAGCGCGATGATGGCGTCCTTGAGCGAGCCCTTGGCGCTCCACCACTTCTCGACCACGCCGACCTTGTCGTTGCGTATGACCCGGAAGCCTACAAGCCAACCCAGGATCAACAACCCGACGAAGATTCCGATCAACCACCCGAAAAACGACAATGCCGAACTGAGCGGTGCGATCACAGATAATCCCCCCAAACCCTCCAAGAAGTGTCAACCAATACCGTATTCCCGCGTAGCATCGAAAGCAACAGCGAAAGGCCACTCATTTGAAGTGGCCTTTCGCGATGATTCCTTTGTGAGTGAGCAGCCTACGCGATCAGCGATTCAAGCGAGACATACTCAAGACCATGCGCGTCGGCGACGGGCTTATAGGTTACTTTGCCCTCGAGCACGTTGACCCCCTTGGCAAGTGCAGCATCGTCGCTGACAGCTTTCTTCCAGCCCTTGTCGGCGATGGCCATGCCATAGCGCAGCGTGGCATTGGTGAGAGCGAGCGTCGAGGTGTTGGGTACAGCACCGGGCATGTTGGCGACGCCGTAGTGCAAGACACCGTCGACGAAGTACGTCGGATTGGCGTGCGTTGTTGCGTGCGTGGACTCGATGCAGCCGCCCTGATCAACGGAGACATCGACGATGACGGAGCCCTTCTTCATGTTCGAAAGCATGTCGTTGGTCACAAGCCACGGAGTCTTGGCACCCGGCAGCAGGACGGAACCGATAACGAGATCGGCGGCGTAGACCTGCTCGGCGATGTTCTTGCGGTTGCTGTAGAGAGTGCGGACGCGGTTGCCCCAGATCTCGTCCAGATAGCGCAAGCGGTCGAGGTTGATGTCGATGACGGTCACATCGGCGCCCATGCCCATCGCGACGTAGGCGGCGTTCGTGCCGACCACTCCGGCGCCGAGAACGACGACCTTGGCCGGAAGCACGCCGGGCGTTCCGCCCATGAGTACGCCGCGACCGCCGAACGTCTTCTGCAGGTAGTTCGCGCCGACCTGCGCGGCCATACGACCGGCGACCTCGGACATCGGAGCAAGCAGCGGGAGCGTGCGATTGGGGAGCTCGACGGTCTCGTACGCGATGCATACTGCACCGGAAGCGATGAGGCCCATGGTCTGCTCATAGTCGGGGGCGAGATGGAGGTAGGTGTAGAGGATCTGGCCCGGCCGCAGCATCGCAATCTCGCTCGCCTGCGGCTCCTTGACCTTCACGATCATGTCGGCGGCAGCGAATACTTCGGCGGCCGTGTCCAGGAGCGTGGCTCCGGCGGCAGCGTACTCGGCGTCAGAGAACGACGAGCCCTCGCCTGCACCCTTCTCGACCAGAACACTGTGGCCATGCGTCACAAACTCAACAACACCAGCCGGCGTGAGACCGACGCGAAACTCGTTGTTCTTGATCTCCTTGGGTGCTCCGACGATCACGTGCGCACTTCCTTCCTCACCTTGTGGACGTCTGCATTGAATGGTGTATACCCAGCCATCGATAAGCTGGCTCAACGCAGTTTACGCCTTATAGTATTAGGTGAAAAGTGCTAATGCGCTTTCTCGGAAAGGCTGGTCGCGAGTGATTCCAGCAATCTCGCGAGCCCGGCCATATCGGCTATCGCGAGTGTCTCCCGTGTGCTGTGCACATCGGTCATCCCGCACCCCAGGGCAAGAACCTCGATTCCCATCGTAGCGAGCACATTGGCGTCGGACCCGCCGCCCGTGCTTTCGACCCGCGGTGTGAGGCCCGCAGCGCGACATGCGGCCAAGACCAGCGAAAGCTTCTCGTTGTCATCGGCGACACGAAATCCGCCGTACTCGCGGATCCACCGGATCTCGACGCCGCCTCCGGCCTCATTCGCGGCCGCATACAAGGCGGCATCCGTCGCAGCCCGGACATCTTCGACGCGGCCGGGATCGAGCGAACGGCACTCTCCAGTCACGATGCATCGCTCTGCCACGACGTTTGTGGCCGTACCTCCGTGGACCGAACCGATGTTGGCGGTCGTCTCCCCGTCCAGACGCCCGAGTTGCATGCGAGTAATCGCGTCGGCCGCCATGCGGATCGCGCTCACGCCCAACTCCGGAGCCACGCCTGCGTGGCAGGCGCGCCCGAGAAACTCGGCGGTGAAGGTGTAATGGGTCGGCGCCGCCACGATGATGCTTCCCGCGGGACCGGCCGCATCGAGCACGAGGCACAGATCACTGGCGGCATCCTCGGCACGAAGCGTTTTGGCGCCGGTGAGACCGACTTCCTCCTGGACAGTGAACAGCGCCTTGACCGTCGGATGCGGGCGGCCGCTCTCGGCGAGACGCCGGATGACCTCGATGGCCACCGCAAGTCCGGCCTTGTCGTCGGCCCCAAGGATTGTCTCGCCTGCCGAGCTGATCACGCCATCGACGATGACCGGCTCGACACCGAGACATGGCTCGACGCAGTCCATGTGCGCCGAAAGCGCGAGAACCCCCGGCGCGTCGCCGGTCAACTCCGCGATCAGATTGCCGGTATCGGACCCGGTCGCTTGCGCGCTGTCGTCGAAATGCACGGTGCAGCCGGCCGCGACGAGCGCGGTCGCGCAGTAGGCGGCAACGCGCGCCTCAGAGCGCGAGGGGCTGTCGATCCGCGCAAGGTCCAAGAACGTGGAAAGCAGCCTCTCGTCGCTCACGGCCGTTACTGCCGACGGTTCTTGAACGCCACTGCCGCACCGACGAAATCGCGGAAGAGCGGGGCGGGGCGGGTTGGCCGGCTCTTGAACTCCGGGTGGCCTTGGTTGCCGACGAACCACGGATGGTCGGCAAGCTCGACCATCTCGACAAGTGTGCCGTCGGGGGACAGGCCACTGATGACCAGACCCGCCTCCGTGAGCTGATCGCGGTAGGCGTTGTTGACCTCATAACGGTGGCGGTGGCGCTCATAGATGAGTTCGTCGCCATACGCCGCGTAGCCCTTGGTGCCCGGAATCACACTGCAGGGATAGGTTCCGAGACGCATCGAGCCACCCATGTCATGCACATCCTGCTGTTCGCGCATGAGGTCGATGACCGGATGCGGAGTCGCCGGATCGAACTCCGCCGAGTTGGCGCCTTCAAAACCGGCAACGTGCCGGGCGAACTCGGCGACAGCCACCTGCATGCCGAGACAGATACCGAGGTAGGGCACTTTGCCCTCGCGCGCATAGCAGGCCGCCCGGATCTTGCCTTCGATGCCCCGCACGCCAAACCCACCCGGGACGAGGATCCCGTCCATCTTCGAGAGAATCTGATCGACCTCTTCGGGCGTGAGCGACTCAGCGTCCACCCACTGAACGTGCACCTTGTGGTTGTGAAAGATGCCGGCGTGGTCGAGCGCCTCGTTGACCGACAGATACGCGTCAGGCAGCTGCACGTACTTGCCCACGAGCGCGATATTGACCTCATCGGCCATCATCGCTGAGTGAGTGACAAAGGCGTCCCACTCGCGCATGTCCGGCGCGCCGCACTTGAGGCCGAGACGCTCGATCACCATCTCATCGAGTCCCTGGGCGGCGATGTTGCGCGGTACCTCATAGATGCTGCGGGCGTCGATCGCCGAGATGACCGCGCCCGGATCCACGTCGCAGAACAGCGCTATCTTGCGCCTGATCCCCACGTCGATCGGCCTGTCCGAGCGGCAGACGATGAAGTCCGGCTGAATACCGATCGAGCGCAGCTCCTTGACCGAGTGCTGAGTGGGCTTGGTCTTCAGCTCGCTCGATGCGGCGATGTAAGGCACGAGGGTCACGTGGATGTAGCAGACGTTCTCGCGGCCCTTGTCCTTCTTGAGCTGGCGGATCGCCTCAAGGAATGGCAGCGACTCGATGTCGCCCACCGTACCGCCGACCTCCGTCAGAATGACGTCGGGCTGGGTCTGCTCGGCAAGACGGTTGATGCGCTCCTTGATCTCGTTGGTGACATGCGGGATGACCTGGACCGTGCCGCCGAGAAAATCACCGCGGCGCTCGCGAGTGATGATAGTCTGGTAGATCGAGCCGGCCGTGACGTTGCAGTCTCGGGTGAGCGACTCATCGATGAATCGCTCGTAGTGGCCCAAGTCGAGGTCGGTCTCGGCACCGTCATCGGTGACGAACACCTCGCCGTGCTGAAACGGACTCATGGTGCCCGGATCGACGTTGAGATACGGGTCGAGCTTCTGGATCGTCACCTTGAGCCCGCGAGCCTTGAGCAGCCTGCCGAGAGAAGCGGCGGTAATCCCCTTCCCAAGCGATGAGACGACGCCTCCGGTCACGAAGATGTGCTTGGTTGCCATAGCTCTCTTTCCAGCTCCTTCTTGTGTGAGACGTCCGCCGATGTGATTCTAACCTTTCAAACAGCACAGACATGCCTTTGGGTTTGCGGCGTGTCTGTCGCAAAGCATTCGGGGGTTTCGACGCGGGACAAAACCAGCGCATCCCGGGCTCTTGAAGTGCCCGAACCAAGTATAGCCGAAAGCCGGGCCGATTCTCGCGCAAGATTCGGAGGAGGCCCCACAAAAGAGCCGAAGCAGGCGACCTACGACTTTAGGTACACTGGTGCGATCGTAGCAACGTGGATTCTCTTGCGACAGCAAGAAGGAGGCGGACCATCAGCAAGCCATCGATCGCCCGCTCAACCGCGCTCATGTCGACTGCGACCCTGCTCTCGCGCGGTACAGGCTTCCTGCGCATGTGGGCAACCGCCTTTGCGCTCGGAGCTACGGGGCTCATGTCGTCCTACACCGTCGCAAACAACCTCCCCAACATGATGTATGAGCTGGTTGCCGGCGGAATCATCTCTTCCCTGTTCATCCCAACTTTCATGGAAATCCGGCAGACCAGAGACGAGGCGTCCGCTTGGCGTTTCACGAGCCACGTGTTCAACCTGGCCATGCTGGGCCTCGGGCTGCTGGCGATCATCGGCACGGTGTTTCCCGGGCCGTTCATCTGGACGCAGACATTCCGAATGTCGACCGCAGAAGCCTCGGGCGTGGTCGAGCCCGCGACGTTCTTCTTCCGATTCTTCGCAATCCAGGTTGTCTTATACGGTCTTGGATCCGTGACCACCGCGGTGTTGAACTCCCAGCGACGCTACTTGTGGCCTGCGATCGGGCCGATCTTTAACAACCTCATCGCGATCGCCACAATGATCGCCTTCGTAGCGTTCAAGGGTGACTCGAGGATCGCTTACATCGTGCTGGGTGTCGGCACAACGCTTGCGGTCGCCGTCATGTTCGGGATTCAGATACCCGCCCTGCGAAAGAGCGGCTGGCGCCACTCTTGGGGTCTCGGGTTTGACGACCCGGCTCTTCGCAAGATGCTGCAGCTCGCCGTGCCCACACTCGTCTATACCCTCACCAACCTAGTCGCCGTCTCGTTTATGAATGCGTCAGCGTTCGCCGTTTCGCCCAAGGGCCCGTCGGTCCTCATCTACGCATGGATCTTCTACCAGCTTCCCTACGGGATCTTCGCCGTTGCGCTGGCGACAGCGATCTTCACCGAGCTCGCCGAGACGGCAGGCAAGAAGGACATGGCCGGCTTCAAGGACACGTTCTCGCGGGGCCTGAGGGCCACCGGCGTCATAATGCTGCCGATGTCAGCGCTCCTCATTGCGCTGGCAAGCCCTCTCGTCTCGATGTACCGTGTTGGCGCGTTCACAGCCGCCGATGTCCCGCTGGTGGCAAGCGCCCTGCGCTTCTGGGCGATCGGCCTCATCTTCTACGCGACCACCATGTTCCTGCTCAAAGCGTTCTACTCGCTCAGAGACACGAAGACGCCGATGGTCATCAACCTGACGCTGACTGTCATCCAGATCGGTCTCTACACGCTGTTGTCGACCGGAATCGGTGGCTGGAAAGGTATCGGGATCAACGGCATCCCGATCGGCGACACCATCTTCTTCATCCTCATGTGCACGGTTCTCGGCGTTGCGCTGCGCAAGCGGATCGGAAGCTTCGATTTCGCGGGCATCGCGAGCACCTTCCTGAGGATGGGCGCCGCCTCTGCAATCGCGGGCTTGGTTGCCTGGGGCATCACCATCCCGCTTGCATCACTGGCCGGAGGGGTTCCGGGGGCGCTTCTGCAGATCGCTGTGGGAGGTGCGGCAGGGATCACGGTCGCACTCACCCTAGGACACTGGTTCGGCGTGAAGGAAGTCTCCGTCGCCACCGACCTGTTCAGGCGCGCGGGGTCACGACTGCGGAAGTCTTGAAGTTGGACATCGCCGTCCTGATCCCCGCCCACAACGAGGCTGCCGCCATCGCCGAGACAGTGCAAACAGCCTTTTTGATCCCGGGTGTCACGAGAGTCGTCGTCGTTGACGACGGGAGCGAGGACGAGACGGACCAGCGAGCCGAGGCGGCCGGTGCCAAGGTAGTCCGGATTTTTGGCAACATGGGCAAAGGCGCGGCGCTCGAAGCCGGCGCGATGCGCATCGAAAACGCCGACATCATACTGCTGCTTGACGGCGATCTGGGACAAGGAGCATCGCAGGCCGAGCTGCTCCTCGAGCCGTTGCTGGCCGGTCGAGCCGACATGACAGTCTCGCTGGCCCCGAGTGCCGCCCGCAACGCAGGTCTCGGCTGGGCGGAAGGACTGGCTCGCTGGGGAATTCGACGACTGGCGGGCGAAAACGTCGACTTTCGAGTCCCACTCTCCAGTCAGCGGGCTCTCACGAACCGCTGCCTCGAGGCGGTCAGGCCATTCTCGGCCGGGTACGGGGTGGAAGTCGGTGTGACGGTGCGAGCACTTCGGGCGGGGTTTCGGATCGAGGAAGTCGAGACCGGAATGACCGGTAAGCCCGGCGGAAAGAACCTGCAAGGGCTCATCACTCGAGGGCGCCGGCTCGTGCACGTCGGCCTCGCGCTCACGAAACTCGCCCGGAAGTCTCGGCGACACGATCCGCGAGGCAAGCGCGCCTAAAGCGGCCTGTCCACGCTGCCGAGAAGCTCTCGCGCGTGCAGGCGGCTTGCTTCGGAATCTCTCCCGGAAAGCATGCGCGCGATCTCTGCGATGCGATCTTCCCCGTAGACCACCTCCACAGTCGTTGCGACCGACTCCTCGGTGGTGTGCTTGGCTACAACCATCTGAGAATCGGCGTACGCCGCGACCTGGGCCAGATGCGTCACAATTATGACCTGGTGCGTCCGGGCGAGCTGGGCAAGACGCCGACCCACGGCGTCCGCAGTCGTTCCGCCGATGCCTGCATCGACCTCATCAAACACGAGCGTCTCCACCGTGTCCGCCTCGCCGAGAACCCCCTTGAGCGCGAGCATCACCCGCGAGATCTCGCCGCCCGAAGCGATCCGTGCCAGCGGCCGGGGCTGCAGGCCGGAAGCTGGCGCGTAGAGGAACTCCACCCGGTGCGGGCCGTCTGCGGTCCAGGCATCGAAAGGCAGGTCCGTGACCGAGACCTCGAAGCACGCGCCATCCATCGCGAGGTCGGCCGCAGCAGCACCCAGCGCCCCAACAAACCCCGCCTCGGCTCGCTTGCGCACTCCGGAGACAGCGGCGGCGGCCGTGCGCAGCTCGGATTCGGCCTCTGCGCAGGCTGACTGCGCCGCCGAGAGACCTTCCTCGCCGCTCTCAAAAGCGGCCAGCGCCACAAGCGCCTCTTCGCGCGTACGTATGACGTCTTGCAGCCGAGGGCCGTACTTGCGCGCGAGGGCGTTTAGCTGGCCCAAGCGCGTCAGCATACTGTCCAACACCGACGGATCGTGCTCGACTCCATCGCGATACCCGCGCAAGTCGGCACTCGCATCGTCGACGAGCGCCCTGGCCTCCGCGAGCCTGCCGACAAGGGCGTCCAGATCCGGGTCGATCCCCTCGACCCGCGAGAGCACCGCAGCCGCCTCGCCGATGCGATCGAGGGCGCCCTCATCGCCACGCAGCAGCTCCGTCGCCAGACCAGCCGCCTCTGCCAGCCGCTCAGCGTGCTGGAGCGCCGGCAGCCGTGCTGAGAGCGCGTCATCCTCCCCCGCCACCGGCGCCACCCGGCCGATCTCATCGGCGACAAAATGCAGGTAGTCCGCATTGCGCGCGGCGTTGGCGAGCTGATCCGCCAGCACCTCTTTCGCAGCGAGCGCACCCCTGTACGCCGCACGGGCGGCGCGGTATCGAGCGATCGCGCTCATCCCCTCTTCGCCTGCCCAGCGGTCCAGATAGGCCACGTGGCTGCCGGGCGTCAGGAGCGCCTGATGCTCGTGCTGTCCATGTAGGTCCACCAATGGGCCGAGCCGCTCGGCAAGCGCACCGACAGTCGCCATCTCGCCGTCGAGCGTGCAGCGGCTTCTCCCGTCCGAGGAGACCTTGCGGCGCGCCACGACTTCGTCCTCACCCGCGGTGAAGCGGCCCTCAACGAGCGCCTCGCTCGCCCCGTTTCGCACGAGCGTCGAGTCGGCGCGCTCCCCAAGCAGTAGCTTGAGCGCACCGAGCAGCGCCGTCTTGCCGGCACCGGTCTCACCGGTCAGCGCCGTCATTCCCGGGCCGAATTCGAGCCATGCGTCGCTGATGAGAGCGAGGTTTTGGACGTGTAGTTCTTGAAGCACCTTGTCCCCTAAAAGAACTCCGCCGAAATCGTCTCATAGAAGTCGCGCCCGTCGAGTTTCACGAGGAGCACGTCGTGTTGCCCCCGGGTGACCGTCACGCGCTCGATTGCACGGCGATTAGGCGTCGGGTCTCCGTCAACGACCACGCACGCGTCTGCGCGATTCGGATCAGGAAGGGCGATCTCAACGACGTCCGCGGGATTGGTCAGGATGGTTCTCGCCTTCAGCGTATGGGCGGCCACCGGCACAACCACCATGCCGCCAAATCCCGGCGCCACCATCGGACCACCCGCCGAAAGTGCATACGCTGTCGATCCCGTGGCCGTCGCGACGATGAGGCCGTCGGCGCGTGTCCTCATGACCGTGTGACCATCGATCGCGAGGTCGAAGGCCACTAGGCGCGCCGACTCCCCCTTCGAGATGACGATCTCGTTGAGCGCCCGATACGTGCCGACCGCACGCCCGTCCATCACCACTTCCGCCGAAAGCGTCGCCCGCCGCTCGACACGAACCTCGCCCGAAAGCGCCGCTAGGACCGACTCGCGCATTTGACCGGCGCCTGCCCCCGACATGAACCCGAGTTGTCCGAAATTGAGCCCCAGAATCGGCACTTCCGTCTCGCCGATCAGGTGCACTGCTTTCAGAATCGTCCCGTCCCCGCCCAGCGCGATCGTGAGTGCAGGCTCTCCTATGTCGGTAGGAGCCAAGCCCAGCCGGGGTAAGCCGGCCCGTGCCGCATCCTCAGCCGAGAAGACCGGCTCAAGGCCTTGTCCTGCCAGCCATGTAACCAGTTCAACCGCAGCCGAGACGGCTGCAGGATTCGCCACATTCGGTACCAGCAAGACTCTCAATGCTACCCTCCGAAAACCCGGTGAGCGTCGGCGACAACCTGTTCCACGGAATCAGGCGTCGCTTCCCCTTCACGCGCGACCCACATCCAAAACTCGATATTACCCTCCGGCCCTTGTATCGGCGAGAAGGTCAGGCCCCTGACAACCAGATCTGCAGCAACTGCGGTTTCGACCGCCGCACGCAAGACATCTTCGTGCACAGCCGGATTCCTCACAACGCCCTTTTTTCCCACGCGCCCCTTACCAGCTTCAAACTGGGGTTTTACCAAGACGATAAGGTCGCCCGCCTCGCCAAGCAGCGTAAGGAGCTGCGGGAATACCGTCCTGAGCGAAATGAAGGACACATCCATGACGACAAGATCAAACGGGGCGCCCAGTAGCTCCGAATCCGCCGAGCGAACGTTGGTCCGCTCCACCACCACGACTCGCGGATCGGTCCGCAGTGACCATGCAAGCTGACCGTATCCCACGTCGAGGGCGACCACCTGCGCCGCACCCGCCTGAAGCAGGCAGTCGGTGAATCCTCCCGTCGAGGCGCCCACGTCGATGGCGCGCGCACCAGCCGGATCCACGCCGAACTTGGCAAGCGCGCCCGCCAGCTTCTCACCTCCGCGCGACACGAACCTGGGGCGCTTGAGCACCTCGATCTCGGCGGTCTCGGCGATTGAATGGCCGGCCTTCGTCACGATCTCGCCATCGACGCGCACTTCTCCCGCGAGGACAGCGGCGCGCGCCTGCTCGCGCGATGGGAACAGCCCGCGATCAGCGAGGGTCGCGTCGAGGCGGCTGCGCGCCATGAGCGTTCCTCTCGGCGTCTACTGACATGTCGGCCATCCTGGCAAGAACCGAAGCGGCCACGCCGTCGCTGGTGAGCCCGACATCGGCGAGCAGCCTGCTCATGGCGCCATGAGTTACGAAGCAGTCGGGTATCGCCAGCCGCAGAACGGGCACCTGCAGCCGCAGATCGGCCAGCACCTCGCACACGCCGGCGCCAAAGCCGCCGATTGTGGTGTTCTCTTCGACCGTCACCACAAGCGCATGCTCCGATGCGGCCCACGAGATCACCTCGGTATCGAGCGGCTTGATCCAGCGCGCGTTGACCACGCTCGCCGAGACCCCCCGGACCGCGAGCAACTCGGCGGCATCTTCGCACACGCCCACCATGCGCCCCGCGGCCAGCAAGGCCACGTCGCTGCCCCTTCGGCGCACCTCGGCACGACCGGTCTCGAAAACCGAAGGGTGCACGGGAAGGCCCACGCCGCGCGAAGCGCCCCGCGGATAGCGGATCGCCACAGGCCCGTCGGCGGCAAGCGCCGTGTGGAGCGCGTTGGCCAGCTCCGCCTCGTCGGCCGGAGCCAGAACCATCATGTTGGGGATCGAGCGCAGGTACGTCAGGTCGAACACGCCGTGGTGCGTGGGCCCGTCCTCGCCGACAAGCCCCGCGCGGTCCAGGCAGAACACCACGTGGAGGTTCTGCAGCGCGATGTCGGTGATCAGCTGGTCGTAGGCGCGTTGCAGGAACGTCGAGTAGATCGCGACGACCGGTGTAAGCCCTCCGGCGGCCAGACCTGCGGCCATGCCGACGGCGTGCTCCTCGGCGATGCCGACGTCGAAGAAGCGGCCGGGAAAGGCCGCCTCGAAGCGGTCAAGCCCCGTGCCGAAGGGCATGGCGGCGGTGATCGCGACAATGGACGGATCGTTCTCGGCTTCCGTGACAAGGGAGAGCGAGAAGGCATTCGTGTAGTTCATCGGCCCGCCGGAGGAGGCAGCCTCCCCGGTTTCCGCCGAGAACGGCCCAATGCCGTGAAAGGTGTCCGGTTGGTTCTCGGCGGGAGCGTAGCCCCGGCCTTTGCGAGTCACGGCGTGAATGATGACCGGGCCGTTGACCGTCTTTGCCCTCTCGACGGCCGTTTGCACCTGTTTGATGTCATGGCCGTCGATCGGACCGACGTACTTCAGTCCCATCTCCTCGAAGAGCATCCCGGGAACGAGAAGCTGTTTGAACGATCCCTTGACCGCCTCTCCCGCCTCGACCATCACGCGGCCAAAGCCGGTCGTCGCGAGTTTGGACTCGACACCGTCGCGAAGGCGCGTGTAGCGCGGGTCCAAGCGAACGCGCGCCAGATAGCTTGATAGAGCGCCGACGTTTTCGGATATCGACATCTCGTTGTCGTTGAGCACGATCACGACGCGCGTGCCCAAGTGGCCGATGTGATTCATGGCCTCGAAAGCCATCCCACCGGTCAAAGACCCGTCGCCGATGACGGCCAGCACCGTCTCGTCGCCCCCGCGGGCGTCTCGCGCTAACGCCAGCCCGAGTGCGACGGAAAGCGAATCAGAGGCGTGCCCCGCGTCAAACGAGTCGAACGCAGACTCGCTGCGCTTTGGGAAGCCGCACAGCCCGCCGTACTGGCGCAAGCTGGAGAACTCGTCGCGCCGCCCCGTGATGAGCTTGTGCACGTATGCCTGGTGGCCCACGTCGAAGACGATGCGATCATTGGGGCAATCGAGTGCGCGGTGAATCCCCAGCGTCAACTCGACGATGCCGAGGTTGGGCGCCAGGTGCCCGCCGGTCTTCGAGACCGTCGAGACGAGTTCGTCGCGAATCTCGGTAGAGAGTTGGGCGAGTTGGGCGTCATCGAGCGACTTCACGTCGCACGGCGCATCTATCGAATCAAGGATGCGTGTCCGCACCGGGTTCATCATCTCCGTTAAGCATTACACTGACCGTAGCACGAGTCGGTCCCTCTTAGGATGACTCCTCGGCCGAAGTGTCGTGGGGTTCTTCAGCACCCTGCTCTGACCCAACCGCCTCGCCATCGCTCGCAATAGAAGCCTCGGCGCTCCAGTCGGCGCGATCTATCAGTTCCGTGCACGATCCCGCAAGCCGCACGCCCTCCTCAAGAAGGTCGAGGCTCTTCTCGAGCGACGTGTCCTTCTTACGGACCTGCGTGACAATCTCTTCAAGACGCACTCGGGCGGCGGCGAAACCGTGGGACTCCTCAGGCATCGGTCGACTCCTCTGTACCCTTTTCCTCGGCATTCCGCAGGGCGATCTTGCCCAGGACGCCGTTCACGAACTTGGATGAATCATCGGTACCGTAGACCTTGGCCAACTCAACCGCCTCGTTGATGGCGACACTGGTGGGAACATCCGGATGATGGACGATCTCGTAGATCGCCACACGAAGGATATTGCGGTCGACAAAAGGCATGCGCGACACCGACCAGTTCTCCGAGACCTCGGCGATGAGCTCGTCGATTCCGGCGATGTGCTGCTCGACACCGATGACGAGATCCCTGCAGTACTCGTCGGGCTCACCATCTTCGACGGAGTAACTGCCGGCGAGCAGAATGTCCTCGGCGGCCTCCCCGGTGATTTCCCGCTGGTAGAGTATCTGGAGCGCTTGCCTGCGCGCCCTGCTTCGCTCAAGCATCCGGCTCACTCGGCGAACACAATGCCGTCGACATACACGTCGACAGCAGCGACTTCAACGCCGACTTGGATCGAAATCGCATCAAGGACGCAGGCCTGAACGGCAGCAGCGACGTCCTTGATCCGATGGCCATACAGTATTTGCACGTGCACGGTCACTGAGACGGTTCCGTCCTCGCCGACGATCACATCGACAGCGCGCGCCGTTCCCTTCCGGCTGTTCTTCTGCACGATACCGGCGATTCCCGGCGCGCCGACGGCCGCGACGCCCTCGACACTTTGTGCGGCCATCGTCACGATCGTGTCAAGCACTCCGGGGGCTACTCCCAGTCCCTCGAGCCGAATCTCGTCAGACATCCTACGCTGCCCCCTTGTCCTTCTCGTCGCTCATTTCTGCCTCGATAAAGTCAGTATAGACGTCACCTGACTGGAACGCCTTGTTCTCGACAACTGCCTGATGAAAAGGAATCGTCGTCGGAATGCCGATCACGATGAATTCGTCGAGCGCGCGTCGCGCCCGGGCAATAGCCTCGTCACGCGTCTCACCCCACACAACCAGCTTGCCGAGCAAGGAGTCGTACGTGGGCGGAACGCGATATCCCGAATACACATGGCTGTCGATACGCACGCCAAAACCACCCGGGGGGTTGAACACCTCGATCAGGCCGGGATGCGGGCGAAAGTTGTGCGCCGGGTCCTCGGCATTGATACGAAACTCAATCGCGTGACCCCGCTTGACGATCTGGTCCTGGGTCTTGTGACGCATGGGTTCGCCGGATGCGATCCGGATCTGTTCCTTGATGATGTCCACACCCGTGATCTGCTCGGTGATGGGGTGCTCGACCTGAACGCGGGTGTTCATCTCCATGAAGTAGAATCTGCCGTCTGTGTCGAGCAAAAACTCGATCGTGCCGGCGTTGATGTAGTTGACCGCGCGAACCGCCTTCATGGCGGCCTCTCCCATCGCCGCGCGAAGCTCCGGCGTCACCGCAGGAGACGGCGCCTCCTCCACCAGCTTCTGGTGACGGCGCTGGATCGAGCAGTCGCGCTCGTAGAGGTGCACCGCGTTGCCGTGACTGTCCGCTAGGACCTGCATCTCCACGTGGCGCGGGCGCAGGAGGTACTTCTCGATGTAGACGGTATCGTTGCCGAATGCCGCCGCCGCCTCGGTCTTGGCGGCGGTCAGGTTGGCGTGCAACTCACTCGCGTCACGGGCAACGCGCATACCCTTGCCGCCGCCGCCTGCGCTCGCTTTGATGAGGACGGGGAACCCGACCTTCTCGGCGAAGACGAGGGCCTCCTCGTAGCTTTCGACCGGACCGTCGGAGCCTGGAACCGTCGGCACACCAGCAGCCGCCATGGTCTCGCGCGCAACCGACTTGTCGCCCATGCGGTCGATAGCGTCGGGCGACGGGCCGATGAAGACCAGCCCGGAGTCCGCGCACGCGCGCGCGAAGGCCGAGTTCTCGGCGAGAAAGCCGTACCCGGGATGAATCGCTTGGGCGCCGGTGGTAAGCGCGGCGGAAATGATGTTGGACATGTTGAGGTACGACTGCGAGGCCGGCGCCGGGCCGATGCACACAGCGCGGTCGGCCATGGCGACAGGCAACGAGTCCTTGTCTGCGTCGGAGTAGACCGCGACTGTCTGGATGCCCATCTCCTTTGCGGCCCGAATGACCCGCAAAGCGATCTCGCCGCGATTGGCGATGAGAATGCGATCGAACACGGGCACCTCCGCTAGATGGGCTCGTAGGAGAACAGAACCGTGCCATACTCAACCGCGGAGCCGTTCGCGACGCCGATCTCGCGGATGATGCCCGCCTCCTCGGCGATGATCTCGTTCATCAGCTTCATGGCTTCGAGGATGCACAGCGTCTGGCCCTCAGAAACCGAATCGCCCACGGAAACGAATGCGGTAGAGGTGGGGGAAGCGGCCTCGTAGAAGGTGCCGACCATGGGGGCAACGACCTGCCTCCACGAAGCCGGACGCGCCGACGCCGCAGGGGCGGCGGGAGTCGCGGCCGGGGCGGCTGCGACAGGAGCGGCGGCCGAGGTTTCGCACGCGACTGCGACCGACCCGCCTTTGCGGATCGTCACCTTGGTTTCGCCCTCTTCGATTGTGATCTCTGTGATGTCCGAGGCCTCGACGACCTTGATCAGTTCCCGGATTTGGTTCACATCCACGGATTCGTCCTCCTTGACAGTCTTGTATTCCTCGCTCTGAAGGAAGACGGCCTTCTCGGCGCCAACCTTGTGAGTAGTGAGGTACTGAAGTGCTTCGTTGGGGAAGAGCGCGTACATGAGCACGTCTTCTTCACTCTTGGCCAACTCGCCGATCTCGGCCTCGACTTCCGAATAGGTGGTGGTCACAAGCGACCCGGGGCGAATGTCAGGCGCAAGCTGAGCTTCGTCGCCGAGAACCTTGGCGACGATGTCCCGGTTCATCGGGCCCGGCGCTTTGCCGTAGTAGCCCTTGATGTAGTTCTTCATTTCCTGGGGCACTAGGTTCCAGCGCTTGCCGGTCAGGACGTTGATGACGGCCTGAGTCCCGACGATCTGCGACAGAGGCGTTACGAGAGGCGGATAGCCGACCTCTGCCCGCACTATGGGGACCTCGGCGAAGACGTCGGGGAGGCGGTCCATCGCCTTTTGTGCCTCAAGCTGAGAGATGAGGTTGCTCATCATGCCGCCCGGCACCTGGTGGCTGAAGACTTCCATGGAGAGCAGCGTGGTGATTCCGCGCTTGAGGTGTTTCTTCTTGCGCACACCCTCCCAGTACTCGGCGATCTCGAACAGCAGGTCGAGGTCAAGCCCGGTATCGTACGGGGACTCCTTGAGCGCGGCCACGATCGTCTCGACAGCCGGCTGGCTGTTGCCGAACGCCAAAGCGACCACAGCGGTGTCTACGATGTCGGCGCCCGCCTCGGCGGCCTTCACGTAGTTCATCGGAGCCATACCGCCGATGTAGTGGCAGTGCACATGAACCGGCAGACCGATCTGGTCCTTCAGCGCACGCACCATCTTCTCGGTACGAAATGGCGTGAGCATGCCTGCCATGTCCTTGATGCAGATCGTGTCCGCACCGAGTTCTTTGAGCTGCTGCGCGTACTCAAGATAGGAATCGATGGTGTGCACCGGGCTGACAGTGTAGGAAATCGCGCCTTCAAAGAGGCCTCCGCATTCCTTGACCGCACTAGCCGCCGTCTCCACATTGCGGATGTCGTTCAGGGCGTCGAACACCCGGAAGACGTCGATGCCGTTGCGCTTGCTCGCATGCACGAACCTCGTGACGATCTCATCCGAGTAGTGATGATAGCCGACCAGGTTCTGTCCGCGAAGAAGCATCTGTAGCGGCGTGTTGGGACAGTGCGCCTTGATCGTGCGCAACCGCTCCCACGGATTCTCGTCCATGAAGCGCAGACAGGAGTCAAACGTCGCTCCGCCCCACACCTCGAGCGACCAGTACCCGACGGAATCCATCTTCGCGAGTATCGGCAACATGTCGCCGATCTCCATCCGCGTGGCCCACAGCGATTGGTGCGCGTCGCGAAGCGTCGTATCGGTGATGTGGACTGGTCGCATTGCGCCTCCTTGGCGTGCGTCAGGGCGTATATCAAAGTGGGCGCCTCTTCTGACGCCGCCAATCTGTGCGTAGTCAGACAGTATATACGACGACAGGCGCGCTGGCTGCACGCCTGTCACATCGCCGGCTAAAGAACCGCTAGACGCGCGTGATGTAGCGTGCGTCGCGCGTGTCTATGCGAAGCCTGTCACCGGTGTTGATGAACATCGGAACCTGCACCACGGCGCCTGTCTCGAGCGTCGCGGGCTTCGAGCCGCCCTGGACGGTGTCGCCCTTGAACCCGGGATCCGTCTCGATGACCTCGAGGTCAACGAACATCGGAGGCTCAACACCCATGTACTCGCCATCGGCGGTCACGATGTCGACCTCGTCGTTCTCCCGCAGCCACTTGGCCTGATCGCCGACGAAATCGGCATTGAGCTCGACCTGCTCGTAGCTGGCGTTGTCCATGAAGTAGAACGTATCGCCGTCCTTGTACAGGAATTGCATGTGCTTGGTCTCGATGCGAACGTCGTCGAACTTCTCGCCCGAGCGAAACGTGTACTCAACCACGCGACCCGACTTGAGTTCTTTGAGCTTGGTGCGCACAAACGCACCGCCCTTGCCAGGCTTGACGTGCTGGAAATCGATGATCACCCAGCGCTTGCCGTCGTGCACGATGCACATGCCGTTCTTGAAGTTTGCCGTTGTGACTGACACTCTCATGGCTCCTTTTGCCTAGTCGGCAGCTCGCCGATAAGTCACTTCTACAGTTCCAGCAGATCCTTGGCCGATCGGGTGAGGACGCGTGCGTGATCCGCCTCTACCACCACCAAGTCCTCGATTCTAACACCGCCGAAGCCCGGCACATAGACTCCCGGCTCCACAGTCACGACGCTGCCTTCTGGAACCGGCTTCGTCGACCGAGGTCCGAGGCCCGGCATCTCGTGGACTTCGAGCCCCACTCCGTGCCCCAACCCGTGCTCGAAGTACTGCGCGAACCCTCGCTCCTCGATCACTGCGCGGGCCGCCGCGTCGATCTGTTTGCCGAGCAAACCCGCCTTCACGGCGGCGATTCCGACGATGTTGGCGGCAAGAACCGCCTCATAGATCTCGCGGTGGCGATCCGTGGCACGGCCGATGACCACGGTGCGTGTCATGTCGGCACAGTAACCGTCTATTCGCGCACCAAAGTCCATGACCACGAAGTCACCCTGAGTGAATGCGCGATCAGTGATCGCCGCGTGGGGCTTGGCCGAGTTCGGGCCGCTCGCCACAATCGGGGCGAAAGCGACGCCGTCGCTCCCCTGCTTGCGCATGAAGAACTCAAGCTCGAGGGCAATGTCGCGCTCGGTGACGCCAGCCTTCACGAAGGCGAGAATGTGCTCGAAAGCCGCATCCGTCAGTGCTTGGGCTGCGGTGATGCTCGCGATCTCATCGGCATCCTTGACCCGGCGCAAGTCCTCCACCCAGCCATCGGCGGCCACAACTTCACCGGTGAAGCCGGTGCGGAATCGCTCGAACCGACGATACGGCAGCGTCGACTCGATCGCCACTTTGGTGATGCCGGCATCCATCAGGTCCTGCCGAACCGCCGAGAGCACCTCGCCGGCAGGAAGCGCGATACGCCAGGGGGTACCGTCTGCCGCGCTCCTGACGGCCTCGGCATAGCGCGAATCCGTGTAGAGCGTGCAAGCATCTGAGGTCACGAGGGCCACATGCGCCGGCTCGTCGTCGAAGACGTGGCTGAAACCCGTGAGATAGGTGATGTTGGGAACGCCGATGACCGCAAGAGCCGCAACGCCGTCGGTACTCAGGCGCGCGCGCAGTCCCTCCACCCGCACTTCAGTCATCGAAGACCACTGCCTCTCTCCCAACAAGACAACCGGGCCGCAGCAGCGACCCGGTCAAGTACTAATGTCGCAGACCGTCAGTTCTCGACCCACGTACTGACCTTGAGCGCACCGTCTCTCACAACCGGGAAGCTGGGCGGCGGGTTTGTGTCGAGTCGAGCATCGTACTCGTAGACACGCGACATGAAGCCCATGGAGCCGCTCACGAAACCTCCCTCGCCTTTCTGCGCCCTAGATCCGATCAAGTGGAAGCTGTCCTTGTTCCTCGCAGAAGACCAGTCAGCATGGATACCGCCGGCCTGCGAGAGAAGGGCGGCCTGGATCGTCAGATCCTGCGGCATCGAACTGTACCAACTGGGTACGCTGATATCCCCGAGCGCAACGACACCGCAGACCGCCGTGCCATATGGATCCTGGGGGACCAAGTTGTCCAGAATGAACACGGCCGAATCGTCTACGGGAGTCGCATAGCCGGGGTCGTTGACGCTCGTATCGCCGCATGCAACAGTGACTCTTGTCGAGTACGTTCCGCTGAGCCAGATAGTGTCATTGAAATAGAGGATTCCTGCCGTGGGAATCGAGTAGTTCGTCGCGGTTCCCAGAGTCAGGGCGCCTGTTGAACTGTTCACAGCAGTCACCTTCGCAACGCTGAAGTTCATGCCGTTCAGGATAACCCGGTAGCCGCGAGTGCCCGACGACGCGAAATACGTGGATGTCCCCTGTGCCGTGGTCTTCATCTGGCCCATGTCGGTCAAGACGCTCGAGAAGTCGATGACTGGCGAGTCGGGCTGCCTGCTGCCAAACGAACCACTTCCCGTGATGGAATCGGCCGCGATGCAGGCACCGGTGATCACGCCATCGTTGTCGATGCTTCTGTTGCTTCTGACCTTGCCAATAATGGTGGCTTCAGAGCCGATACTGATGTCCGTATCATACAGGAACACATAGTCAGCAAAGGTTGGGTATCTGACTGAGGCGACTATGCTTTTCGTGGCCCCTAGGGATGGTATGGTGCCGACGGATCTCAAGATGATGGGCCCGTTGCCCGTTGGTGGCGTGGCGGTGACGGTGAACATGCCTTCAGTGGTTGCAACCGGTCCCAACACGGGATTGGTGGAGTAGTAGGTCGTGTTCTGCCTCATGTGGTAGAGATAAGCGTCAATTCCGGAATCCGCAACTTGGAGCGCCTTAGCCCTTGCGACAGTATGTGAGGTCGTAAGCTGCTGCTGTGCAACCACCACAAGGAGTGTGGTCACCAGCATAAACAGAATCGCCGAGATCACGACCACGGTTGCCAGCGCCATCCCGTCGTCAGCACGCGCGAGGTGCACCGCTTTCCGTATCTCACGCTTGATGCGCAGGGTATCCATGGCTCTTCTCTCCAGCTTTAGTAAGCGATGTCGTTATGAACTGAGCGAATCCTGACCCAGGTCGTGCTCGTGGCAGAGGCGGTGATGGATCCGGATCGTCCCTGTGCGACGACGGTGATTTCGACCGCCGAAACCTCGTCCGGATTCGCGGAGCTGACCACGGCCGGAACACTGCTGTTGTCGTAGTAGACAAACACATTGGGCGTCCACCCCGGATCCAAGCCACTCAGCACCGCCGTTGGAGCGCTATCGGCACCGAAGTTCCCCGCGCCCGGATACGTGATCGTAGCTACGGCGACCGTCCGATAGAGCGTGGTTCCCGAGACGTAGTAGGTCACGCGTTCCGGCGTGCCGTTGTGATCTAAGTCAATATAGAACGATGCACGTTGCGGCTCGTTGTATCTGAAGACCCCGGCACCCTCGGCGGTTGACAACTCCTGCGCCTGCCGGAGTTCACGCGTCATTCGCTCGATCGCCAAGTTCGCACTGGATGCTGCCATCTCGCGAGCCGAGACGCGGTCACTCATCGAACTGACACTATTGAGAACCATATACGCAGTCGCCAACACGAGCGAAAGCAAGCTGACCGCAATCATCAACTCGACTAGGGTGAACCCCGCGTCGCCGCCCAATTCGCCTTTGCGCTCGCGCCACCTGATTGTCAATCGACTCACCAGCTCACTTCGGCGGTCGTGGTCAAGCCGGCGGTCACGGTGAAGTAGCCGAAATAGGTGTTGTAGTTGGTTCTCCTGACTCTATAGTTCGTACCAGGGGCGAGATTAGTGAAAGTGGTGTAACCATCGCTATCCGTCCTCTGAGTTGCTACCTGCGTGTTACCCCTGTAAAGGGTCACCTGCACATCGTCTCGAGGATCCCCGTCCCACCAACGCGTAACATGCACTCGCAGTGACCCCGTTGTCGGCGCCGGAACCATGCTCGCCGAATGGGCTACTGTGCCCGAGCCCAATGCAACATACTGCGATCCCGAGTAGCCTTGGTAGCCGCTCGCAGTCGCATTGATGGCATACGTACCCGTTGCCGTGATTGTGAAGAGGGCGTTCCCGCTACTATCGGTGGTCAGCGTTGTACTGCCCACCGTGACGCTCGCCCCTGCGATGGGAAGGTTCGACACGCTGTCCTTGCACGTCACCCTGAGATAGGTCGGCGGCGCCAACGCGACCATATAGGTGACGGCGCCAACTCCCGCGGAGATGTTGGTGGAAGTGACCGAAGTCGTGTATCCCGTCGCAGCGACTGTGACCGTGTAGGTGCCGGTCTGATTGATCTGGAATGAAGCCGTGCCGCCTGCACTTGTGACACCGGGACTCCCGGGGACATGGGCATTGACCGAGTCACGCACGGTGACCTGCGCGCCTGCCACCACAGCATTCGTGGCCGCATCCTTCACGGACACCACGAACGACGTAGGGTCGTTAATCGTCACAGTCTGGCTGGCGTGATACCCGCCGCTGGGGATTGTGAATGACGCGACACCATTATCACGGCCGGGATAGGTCACCAACACCGTGTACCCGGCGCCAGTTGCCTTCCATAGTTGAGGGAAGGTCACCGCCCCTGCCGCATTTGATGTGCCGTAATAGATGAGTGATCGCTCATTATTCGTCAGGGTTACCGTTGCCCCCGCTATCGGCGAGCCGCTCGGAGCGCCAACAACGTAGATGGTTGCATCGCTTTCGCGCTGCATCAGGAGCGCCCAGTCATTGAGTGAGTCAGTGTTGACCGTCTTCGCGCCGAAAGCGGTGAGGTCTGCCATCCACCCCGTGAGAGCGGCCGCCACGCCTGTGGCCCCCGATGGCACGTAGCCGAAGAAGGCGATTCCGTCTGTGAGTGTAGTCTCCCATCGGGTCACTCCGGTGGCTGGCGTGAGTGTAACCGCTGCGCCCGCGATCTGGGCACTAAGATCGTCGGCATCAAGAACGTGGATCTGGACGTCGCCGCTGTTGACGTAGCTGTTCTTGCCAAAGACGCCCGTCTCCACAAATACGCTTGACGCATGCGGCTTCTGCCACGAGACCGTCACTTGTACATCTTTGTATGTCGCTCTGTGCGAAACAGGATCTCGCACCCAAGACACGCTCGTCACGACCGTGTAGTCGCCCACAGTCGTACTGGTTGGAATGGATCCTGGAGGGTCGCCATACGTGCCGTCCGGGTAGTGTGTGCCCAGCTCGGCATAGGGAATCGTTCGCGCCTTCTCAAGCGTCTTATTGGCCAACTCAACGGCACCCTGCCGCATCGCATTTTGCTGGGTGGTCCACGCGGAGTACTCGAGCGCCGTCAGCACGCCCATTACCACAATCAGAAGGATCGCCAAGGAGATGAGTACCTCGGCTACGGTGAACCCGTCTTCATGTTTCCTCATGTCCAAATCCGCATCCCCATTGCCGAACATCCCAGTCAAGTGTATCTACCCACGGGCGGAAAGCAAACCCAGAACCGCTTTCACTCCAAGAAGGTATCCAGCAGAACCGAAACCCGCGATCTGGCCCACACAAACGGGAGCGATCACGCTTTCTCGGCGGAACGCCTCGCGGCCGGAGATATTGGACAAATGAACCTCCACAACCGGCACCCGGATTGAGGCGACCGCGTCGCGCAGTGCATACGAATAGTGTGTGAATGCCCCGGGATTGAACACCACCGCATCGCAGTCAACGACGCATGCATGGAGCGCATCGATCAGCTCGCCCTCGTGGTTGCTTTGGAGGAACGTGAGTTCGACGCCCAGCTCCTGCGCAACGCCTCGGACGGCAGCTTCAATATCCGCAAGACTCTCAGACCCATATATCTCGGGCTCACGAGTACCGAGCAGGTTTAGGTTCGGCCCATTCAGGACCAGCACTCGGGTCATCGTCACCCTCTTCTCTTCGAAGCAGCCCACGCTCGCAGATGCTGCAGAATCACTTTGTCCTCGACCGGACAGCATCTCCAAGACCCTGCCCTCTCCGGCAGCACGAACCGCACCATCCCCGCGCGGACTTTCTTGTCAGCACGCATTGCGTCGAACAACTCGTTTGCCTCAATGTTCATTGTAGCTGCCGGAAGACCGAATGCATCCAGCAGTCTGTCCTGCCGCTCCACAAACTCCCGGCTCGTGCCGCATACCTCTACTGAAAGTCGCGCTGCGAACCGCATACCCTCCGCAACAGCGACGCCGTGTGAGACCACACCATAGCCGGCGACCTTCTCGATCGCATGACCCAGGGTGTGTCCGTAGTTCAGGCACTCTCGCAGCCCTGTCTCCCTCTCATCGGAAGACACGACCCTCGACTTGAATCGCACGCAACGCGAGACCGCATCGGCAACTGCACTCTGATCATGACAAACAAGCTCATCGCAGTGATGTTCGAGCCATGAAACGAACGCCTCGCCTTCGATGAACGCACCCTTCACGACCTCTGCGAAACCATTCGCCCACTCGGCTTGTGGCAGGGATTCGAGCAGCGCAACATCTGCGACCACCGCACGCGGCTGCTTGAATGCGCCGGCGAGGTTCTTTCCTGCACGCAGGTCGACACCTGTCTTGCCCCCAACCGACGAATCCACCTGAGCTAACAGCGAAGTGGGAACCTGGACGAAGTCGATCCCGCGCAAATACGTGGCCGCCGCAAAGCCCGCGACGTCGCCAATCACCCCGCCGCCCAGAGCGACCACGATGTCGGTACGATCCAAACCGACCTCCGCCATAGCCTCGAGGAGTTCGCCGACGACAAGCCAGCTCTTGGATCCCTCTCCTGGCTGAATCGAAAGTGGAAACACCTCAAACCCTCCACGGGCAAGCTCCGCATCGACCCTGAGCCCATAGAGAGCGGCCACCGTGGAATCGCTGACCAGGGCAACGCGCTTCGCCGAGGAAACCGCGCGAACTCGTGCGCCCAGTTCGCCCAGCAAGCCGATTCCGACGGTGACGTCGTAATCGGCGTGCGGAACCTCAACGTGGACGATACTCGAAATCGTCACAATCCACGCTCCTTGATGGCTTGGACCGCAGCGTCTGCAACTTCGTGCATCGAAAGACCCACCGTCTCGATCGTCGCATCGGCCACGGCCGCGTAGAGTGTCTCCCTGGAATCCAAGAGCCGGGCAGCCGCGAGCTCACCTTCTGGACCGGACAGAAGCGGACGGGACTTGTCCGCGCCCACACGGGCTAGTGTCTCTTCCGGACTCACCCGCAGATAGATGACGGAGCCTTGGCGCTTCAGGGCAACGCGGTTCTCATCCGATATGACGATACCTCCGCCACATGCGACGATACTGGCAGGCGCATCAGCAAGCTCAGCCAACGCGGCAGACTCCAATGCGCGGAACCCCTGCTCTCCGGCGCTCTCAAAGATTTCAGGAATCGTGTATCCGGAGCTCGATTCCACAACTCGGTCGAGATCGACCACCGGACGATCCAGTCTCTCTCCCACTTCCCGAGCAACGGTGGATTTTCCCGCACCCATGAACCCTATGAGGAACACATGGCTCATCGGGCGATCCTTGCAAGATACGCATCACGCGCAGCGATGATATCGACCATCGCATCCCCGCCAAATTTATCGACGTATGCTTGGGCAAGCACTAGAGCGAGTTCTGCTTCGGCGACAACAGCCGCAGCCGGAACTGCACATACGTCACTGCGTTCCCTGCTGGCATCCACCGCTTCGTGCGTGTCAATGTCGACGCTTGCAAGCGGTCGCATCAGCGTGGGGATGGGTTTCATGGCCGCGCGTACGACCAAGGTCTCCCCATTCGTCATTCCACCCTCAAGACCGCCCGCGTGGTTGGTGTATCTGTGGTAGCCGCGCTCCTGAGAATAATGGATCTCATCATGCGCCTTGCTGCCGACAACAGCTGCAAGCGCGAACCCGTCGCCTATCTCGACCGCCTTGATCGCAGGAATCGACATGATGGCGGCTGCGATCTGCGCATCCAGCCTGCGAGCCGCCTCGGCATAGGTACCTATCCCGGGCACCAACCCAGTGGCAGTCACAACGAACACGCCTCCGAGAGACTCTCCTGCCTCCCGCGCAGCGTCAATTGCAGCCTTCATGAGTTCTGTGGTCGGGCCGTCGGGACAGCGGAGCTCGCTTTCCTCGATGGAGGCTTCAGCAAGAGAGGCAGGGTCCTCAACTGCCGGCATCGTGACGGAACCTATGGCCTGCACATATGAGGCGATCTGAACGCCGAGTTCCCTCAGGAATGCCTTTGCAACAGCTCCCGCAGCCACGCGCGCTGCGGTCTCTCTGGCACTGGCTCTCTCGAGGACATCGCGCACGTCATCGGAACCGGTCTTGAGAATCCCCGCAAGATCCGCGTGCCCCGGACGCGGTTGAGTCACGCGAGTGCCTGCCGACTTCTCCCCGGAATGTGACATGATCTCAGTCCAGTTGCTCCAGTCGCAATTCTCGATAACGATTGCGATGGGACTCCCGATTGTGCGCCCAAAACGCACTCCGGAAGTCACTCGCCCGTGATCGGATTCGATGGACTGACGTCCGCCGCGGCCGTAGCCACGTTGCCGACGTGCGAGATCGTGATCGATGTCCGCGCACGTCAAGGAGATCCCAGCGGGCACGCCGGTGACAATGGTGGTCAGACAGGGACCGTGTGATTCGCCGGCTGTTATGTGCTGCATGCCGTGACCTCTCTGAAACGAACCGAACTCAAGCCGGCTTCGACCAGAAAGGCGCGGGCCGAGCAATCAGCGTCCTTATTTGCCGACACTCTGCCCGGATGTCAGCGTCACCTGGGAGTCGCCGTACAACATCAGCACAGAACCCTCGCTTATGGTCAGCACCTTCCATGGAGAAGTGCCTACCTGACCACCCTCCGCAACCACATACGTGACGTTGTTCCAGATGAAGGTCGCCGTCTTCGTTGGCGTCAGCTGAGTACTCACCAGATACAGTGTGTTGGTCGGAACGGTAACAGACGAACCTCCGCCGGTAGGGGCCGCAACAATGGATGGCTTCACTGTTGGTGCGAAGACGTTTCGCAGGATGAAGGTTTCCGATAGAGGCGGCTCGGCTGGTGCAGACGCAGAACCGGCAGTGCCCGAAGTAACCGTTGAGGTAACGGTGACTTGAGGAGAACCGCCAGTCGAACTGCTGGGAGCAAGCGTGCCAATCAGAAACATGTAGGCTGCGACACCAACGGCGGCAAGCAGCACAACCGCGACGATCGCAACCAACACGACCTTGCCGGTTGAAGTCGAGAAGAAGCCGGCAGGCCTGGCAGTTTGCTGCACATCGGTGAAGTTCGTGTCAGTCATCGTCTGCCCCTACTTCCCCGTCGCAGACGCCGAAATCATATAGACCTCGATCTTGATTGAGGTTGCCTCGAAGTAATCGGGCAACGTCGCATTTGCCTTCTTGGCCTGCGTATCGTTGTCCGACACAGTAGAAGTGAACTCCGTGATGCGCAGACTCCTGGTCAGCTTCTGAATGCGTTGCAGATAATCAACCGTGTCTGACCAGGTTCCAATGATTTCAAGTTGGACTGGAATGATCAGGTATGCGCTCGTTGTCGCTTGCACTCCACCGGCCGCCGCTGTGGGTGAGGTAGGCGCCGAGGGGGTGAGCGCAACTAACTGGACTCCACTCGCAAAGGCAGCATCCTGCAAATCGATGATAAGTGAAGGTAGGTTTGCGCTCTCCGGTACTGCGCTCGTAAGCTGCAACCACGTCGCGTTCGTGCTGGCAGACTGATCTTTCATTTGCTGCCGTTGAGCGAGCTTTGCCTTGAATACCGCAGCCTGCTGGTCCGCCGTCGAAATCTGTGTATCCAACTTGCCTAGCTCATTGTACATGGGCAGCATCAGGGCAACAGCTAGTACCGCTATCGCAATAACGCATCCCACTATCGTGAGTATGACCTTGTTCCTTGGTGACAACGTCATCCGCCCCTCTCCCTATTTGCCCGAAGTACCGGACGTGGTGGACGAGGCGGCAGGCGCATCCAGAAGCGCCTTGATCTTGTCTAGCTTCCCTGTGATCTGGAAACCGACCACATTGATCGGATCCGGCTTGGCTGATCCACTTTGCACGGCCCATTCCTGCCATATCGTGTTGGCAGCGCTCGAAAGCCATACGCTGGATAGTTCTTTGAGTTCGCCCAATCGCACAAGCGTCTTGGCGATCGACTTGTAGGCGACATCCATCGACTGGCTCGTTGAACGTGGAGTACTCCCCACCACGAGCACTCCGGATTCTTGTCCTATTGTGATTGATTTGAGCCAGACCTCACTAGGAAGAACCAGAGAGATGTTGTTGGCCAGCTTGCCCATGTCAACACGTTGCGACAGGGCGGCCTGAACAGCAGCTTGACGGGCCTGCAAGGTCTGCGTGTTTTGTTCGAACACCGCAAGCGCATCCGATTGAGCTCGATATTGCTGAACCTGCTCGTTTGCGCTCTGCAGAGTATCGGTCTTCTGTTGCACCATCAGCCACAGGGCGCCGGAGAGAAGCAGAACCAAAGCCACGAGGCCGACCGCAATGATGAAGATGTAGCGGTACCACCGCTCATAGCGCCGGCGATTGAGTACGGCACGAGGCAGAAGGTTGATGTGTACCATCAGAAGGTACCCCCAAGTGCCAGACCGATCGAAGCCGCGCAGCCCATTCGGTCTGCGACGACGGAGTGCTCAACCGCAGCCGCAATCTGCACATGCGCAAGCGGATCGCCCAAGCACACCTCCGCTTGCAGCCCTTTTTCCATATACGCCGGCAGGTTGCCCATAAGTGCACCATTGCCGGTCAGATAGACCTTCTGGACACCGTGTACCCCGTTAGCCTGAGTGAGGTAGTAGTCGAAAGAACGACGGATCTCGGCGATCAACTTCCCCGCTTCGCGTTCAATTGTCTCCTGCGCGGCCTGCGCCTGAGCCGGGTCGACGCCCTCAGGGATGGTGGGCGTGCCGTCCATACTTGGCAGCCCGACCTTGATCTTGATTGCTTCTGCCTCATCAAATGTGATGTTGAGAGCGGTCGCAACCGCTTGTGTCATCTGGTTGCCGGCAAGAGAGGAAACCCTGGTGAACCGCGGAATCCCTCGCTCTAGCACCACGATCGTGGTCAATCCTGAACTGATGTGCACGACCCCCAAGGCCTGGCTTGGATCGTTGAACTCCGTGGCCAGCCATGAGGTTTCCGTGCCCAGCAGCGCCCGAACCAGTGCGAACGCAGTGACATCGATAGAGGCAAGTCGTAGACCCGCCCCCTCAACCGCGGCAACGACATTGGCGATCATGTCTCGCTGCGCAGCGACGAGAAGCACTTCCATCATGTGCTCGTCAGATGGCGTCATGTAATCGCCAAGAATCTGAAAATCGAGTACAGCATCTTCTACGGGAATTGGGATGTAGTCTTGAGCTTGATACTGGATTGCCCCAGCGAGTTCGTCTTTGTCCATGAATGGCAAGTCAATCAGACGGACAATGACCTTCTGGTTCGAGACGCCAATCGAAACCTCTTTGGAGCGAAGGCCTACGCTTCTCCATAGGTTCTTGATTGCCAAGGAAACGATCGTCGGATCGATGATCTCCCCCTCAACCGTGGCACCGAGCGGCATCGTGATCGATCCATAGGCAGTCAGCGCCCTGCCGATACCACTCTGCTTGATCTGAGCCACTCGAATCCTGTCAGTCCCCACATCAAGACCAACGGGCAGTGGTGCAGCGCCAAAAGATGATCGAGCCAACGCTTCCCCCTCCCGTTGCCCTGCACAAGATCTACACGATCACGTGGCTGATGATACCATAGTGAGTAACTGCCACAAGCAATCTTAAGCCATCATCCCGCGAAGATGCCAAGGTAGGAATACCACAGCGTTGGTCCGAACAACGTCACCAACACTGCAGCGAGAGCCAGAAACGGCCCGAAGGCGAACTTATGCTGCAACGATCCACCGCTACGGCGCGCCACGATCACGCCGTACACCGCCCCCATCACACTGCCCAAGAAGAAGACCATGAGGCCATACAAGCCAAGGAAGACGCCGATGACCCCCAATAGCTTCACGTCGCCCATGCCGAAGCCTTGGGTCTTCCTCAAACTGCCATACGCCGCGGCAATTGCCAACGCCAGACCCGCTGACAGACTCGCCCCGATCAGGGCAGAGACACCCGGCCCCCATGGTAGAGCGGCAACCGGCAGGAGCGGAACCAGCGCCATTTGAGCAAATTGAGCGACACCCACGCCGATGGCGCCGATCACGAACAGCAGTGCCGTGAGAGCGTTAGGCAGACGCATGGTGTCGATATCGATGAAGGCAAGGATGAGCAGAAGAAAGAAGAAGACCATAGCGAACGCAGCTTGAGGCGTGATACCAAACCGAATTCCGGCGGCGAGCCACAACAGCGCCGAGAGCAGCTCAACGATCGGATAGCGCAGTGATATACGAGCACCACACACCCTGCACTGCCCGCCCAAGAAGATGTAGGAGAGCACCGGAACGTTGTCATACCATGCAATTGACGAACTGCATTTTGGACAATGCGAGCCAGGGTGGTTCAGCGATTCACCGCGCGGAAGACGCCAAATGACGACGTTTGCGAATGAGCCAAAGACAAAACCTAGAGCCGCCAGAAGGACATACGCAGCCACTGATCCACCCAATCCCATCTGGCGAGGGCCACTTCATCACCAATCGCTACACCCGTATACGATCGGCGCGCTCAAGAATCAAGAGAGCCCGAGTCTTAATCCGCCAACTATAGCCACGACCTCTAGTAGTGGATGTGAGTGAGAGGCACGATCGGACAGGCCGTCAAGCCAGTTGTAGCCAAGCTGTAGGGGGTCTTGGCGGTGGTGGTTCCGAAGTTCGGATCTGAGGGACACACGGGCGGCGCCTTAATGAAGGTCGGAACCAAGATCCCACCCTGAACAACCGTAGTTGCGGCAGTGATGGCCGTGCCGTTGTTGGCCATGTACGTCTGGTAGGCGCCTTCAATGGTTCGCATGTTGGCCTGACAAGACTTGATACGCGCGTTGTTGCTGGCGTTCGTGAACACCGGGATCGCGATGGCGACCAAGATACCGATGATCAAAACGACGACCATGAGTTCTACGAGCGTGAAACCTTCGTTCCGTCTTCTCCAGTTGATCATAACTGTACAGCTTCCCCTTCTTCGGAAACATCGCCGCGCCTTAGGGACTCGCTGCCACGGGCCGCGGCACAAACCCAACCGCGAACCCTTGGCAGCGAGTCTCGCATGCTAGTAGTGGATGTGAGTGAGAGGCACGATCGGACAGGCCGTCAAGCCAGTTGTAGCCAAGCTGTAGGGGGTCTTGGCGGTGGTGGTTCCGAAGTTCGGATCGGAGGGACACGCAGGCACAGCGGCAATGAAGCCCGGAACCAAGATCCCGCCCGAGACAACCGTAGTTGCGGCAGTGATGGCCGTGCCGTTGTTGGCCATGTACGTCTGGTAGGCGCCTTCAATGGTTCGCATGTTGGCCTGACAAGACTTGATACGCGCGTTGTTGCTGGCGTTGTTGAATACCGGGATCGCGATGGCGACCAAGATACCGATGATCAAAACGACGACCATGAGTTCTACGAGCGTGAAGCCTTCATCGTTCTTGCGAAATGCTTGCATTTCCTCGAGTCTCCTTCCCCTTTTGGGGACCTGCGTGGGTTCGCCCACTGTGTTTGTAGTTCCTATATCGACGCATGGACGCGAAACTTGAGACACGCCAAGAGTCTTCGATGAAACCACCCCCCTACTTGACTAACGCTATCACATTGAACATCGGAAGGTACAGAGCTATCACCATACCTCCCACTATCAGACCGAGCGTAACCATCATGAGCGGCTCAATCAGCGATGTCAGCCCATCCGTTGCTGAGGCGACCTCCTCATCGTAGAACTCAGCAACTTTGTTGAGCATGGTGTCCAACGCACCGGTTTCCTCGCCTACGCTGATCATCTGAACAAGCATCGGGGGGAAGACCTTAGATTCCGACAGCGGCTTGGCAATAGTCTCGCCCTCCTTGATGGCAGCACGCGACTTCTTCACAGCAAGAGAGATCACCTCGTTACCCGATGTCTCAGCGACTATGTCCAGTGCTTGAAGGATCGGAACACCGGCGGAAACCAGTGTCGCAAAGGTCCGGCTGAACCTAGCCAGAGCAATCTTTCGAACCAGGGGCCCAAAGACAGGCATGCCCAGCTTGATCCGGTCCCACGCCAGCTTCCCCGCCCCCTTGGACCACCAGCGAAAAAACCAGATCACAGCGATGATCGCAGCTAGAATCACAAGGCCCCAGAAACTCGTGACCAAATTGGAAAAGTCTACGAGGATTTGGGTAGGCAGGGGAAGCGTACCTCCCATGCCCGCAAACATCTCAACAAATATGGGAACCACGAAGATCAGCATTGCCGCCAGGATGAGGACTACTAGGCATCCGATCGCGATCGGATACATCATTGCGGACCTGATCTTGCCTTTGAGAGCCTGTTCGGCCTCAAGGTGATCCGCCACACGAGCCAAGACCTCGTCCAGAACACCACCGATTTCTCCGGCGCGGGTCATGCTTACGAAGATCGGGGGAAAGACCTTGGGATGCTTAGCAAGCCCCTCAGATAGCGACTGCCCGGCTTCGACGTCCTTCCCAATCTGAGCGATGACTTCCTTAAGCGCTGCACTCTCGGTCTGCTGCGACAGAATCGTCAGACATTTCGTGAGCGAGAGCCCCGCATGGATCATCGTGGAGAACTGACGTGCGAAGATCGTGACTTCCTTGGGCTTGACGCTGCCGCCGATCTTGATTGCCCCGAACGACATGAGCGCACTTTGCTGTCTCAGCTCGAGAATGATGTAGCCCATTTGGGAGAGTTTGCTCTGGACAGCCGCTTGGCTCTCACCGTCAAGCTTGCCCTTCACAACCTTGCCGGACTTGTCCCTGACCGCGTATGCAAATGTCGTCATTCTTGCTCCTCATACCCCCATAACGCCTGAAGACCACCTTACACTATCACACGAACGATTTCCTCAACCGACGTCAGACCCTGTCGAACCTTCTCAAGACCGTCCTGCCGCAATGTCCTCATGCCCTGCTCAATGGCGGTGCGTCTGATTTCCTCTACTGACGCTTCAGAAACACACAGCCTCCTGATCTCGTCGGAAACCAAGAGAACCTCATGAACTCCCAAGCGTCCCTTGTAGCCGGTGCCGCCGCACTTTCTGCAACCCACGGCCCGGTATACGACGTCGGGAAGACTATCGGCATCGTAGCCCAGTTTAATGAGCGCCCCGGATTCCGGCGTCCACGCCTGTCGGCATTCTGGGCATAGCCGCCGCGCAAGACGCTGCGCGAGCACGCAATCGACAGCCGACGAGACCAGAAACGGCTCGACGCCCATCTCGATCAACCTAGTGATCGCGGATGCGGAGTCATTTGTGTGCAGTGTCGAGAGCACTAAGTGTCCCGTGAGCGCGGACTCAATCGCGATCTTGGCCGTTTCTTGGTCGCGGATCTCCCCCACCAAGATCACATCGGGAGAGCAGCGCAGAAACGATCGCAGCGCTCGCGCGAAGGTCATTCCCAATTTGGGGTTCACCTGGCATTGATTCACGCCGGCGAGCCGGTACTCCACCGGATCCTCGGCGGTCATGATGTGGCGGGACGGGTCGTTGAGCACATTGACCGCAGCGTAGAGCGTGGTCGACTTGCCTGAACCGGTGGGACCCGTGACCAAGACCGCGCCGTACGGCTTGGTGAAAGCGGCTTCAAAGCGGTCCTTCGCCGAGGGCAGGAAGCCCAGATCCGAGAGCTGCAGCAGGATCGAGTCCTTGCGCAGGAGACGCAAGACCATGCGCTCGCCAAAAACCGTCGGCAACGACGAGACTCGCACATCGAGCTTTTGCCCGCCCACGGATACTGAGCAATGGCCGTCTTGAGGCCGACGCGACTCCGAGATGTCCATGTCGGCCATGATCTTGAACCGCGAGATGATGGATGCCTGAGTAGACTTCGGGATCGGCGGTGTCGCTTCAACGAGCACGCCGTCCACCCGGAACCGCACGCGCAGTTCATCTTGTTGCGGTTCGATGTGGATGTCTGAGGCCCGGTCGTTGACGGCCTTCTGGATGATGTAGTTCACGAGCTTGACCGCAGGCGCCTCGGACTCGACGTCCGCCAACTGGCCGAGTTCCTCGTCGTCCGGTTCGTCTGTTTCTAGGCGCAGGTCACTGTCGTCACGATCGGCAACATCGTAGTACTGCCGGATCGCCTCAAGGATGTCATTCTTCGTCGAGATCGCGGGTCTGATCTCGTGCCCGGTGATGATCCTGACGTGATCGATGGTGAGCACGTTTTGTGGATCGGCCATGGCAACCAGAAGAGTGTTGCCCCGAATCTCGAGCGGCATCAGCATGTAGCGCGTCGCAACTTCGCGCGGTATGAGCGCAACGGCGCCCGGTTCGGGGCGACGCTCGCTCAGATCCATGTACTCGATGCCGATCTGCTTTGCCACCACCGCGAGGATCGCGCCGTGGCTGGCATAGCCCAGTTCAACCAGCACTTTGCCAAGCGGGGAAGCCGTTGCGACATGGACCTGGACGGCGTCGTCTCGCTGACTGGCCGTGATGACGCCCGCCCGAACGAGTAGTTCACCGAGCCTTTGTGCCGCGTCTGCCAAGAGAACCTCTCTTTGGACCGCTTACTGCTCGCGCTTCGACGAGGAGTTATGTACCTCATCCAATAGGATGTCAGCATAGTAGCGCAGACGCTCGGCGGTGACGCTTTCTGCCTTGACGCCGACGTGAAGATCGTCGAACCACATCTCCGCCGGCGCGGTCATCGCGTACTTGACTGGCACTTCTTCCGGGGAGAAGTCGGCGGGCTCGATCTCCTGGAGAACGGCCGTGCCGACAGGCTCCGGGGCCAGGGGCTCCTCGGCTTGAACCCAGACCGGAGGCGATACCGGGGGCTCGGCCGGAGCCGGAGACTGCCCGCTCTCGGGCGGTGCGACATACTGCGCCGCCGCAGCCTTCTGCCGCTTCCGTGCCCGGGAACCACGGACAGCCGAGACGATCAGCACCATCATGGCGACGACCAGCAGGAGACCCGCTCCGCCGACAAGGGCGATCCGATTCAACTCCGGGGTCATCTAACCTCTCCTCACTGCTTCTTGCGCCAAACCTTCAAGGACTAGCTTTGCCGATTCTCTGCTTCTTGCATCTACCGAAACAAGCGGAATGTCATCGGGCAGGTGCAGCGACGTGCGCAAATGCTTGACGGCCGCTGCGTCATCCGGTGCAAGCTTGTTCGCCGCGACCAGAAATGGCAACTCGGAGTCACCCCTCAGAAACGCAATTGTCTCGCGGGCCTCTTCGAGAGACGCCGAATTCTCACTGTCGAGCAGCACCACGAAGCCGAGCAACCCCTCGGAAAGAGTCTCCCACATGAAGGAAACGCGCTCATGCCCCGGTGTGCCAAAGAGGTAGAGAACGATGTCGTCGGCAAGGGTGACCCGGCCGAAGTCCATGTCTACCGCAATGCGGTCCGCCGCATCCTTGCCACCCGCACCGATCTCGCGGCGGGTCGAAAGCACGGTGATCTCGCTCACTGCGCCGATGAACGTCGTCTTGCCGGAGCCCGCCGGACCAACGATGACGACCTTGAGCGAATGCATGTACCCTTGCTCTCTCTACAGCTTCCGCAGGCCATTTATGACCTTGAGAAGAGTGTCCTTGTTGATTTGAGAACGGGAACGCAACGGCTCCCGGGGTTGGCTGTCCGGTTCCGGCGCTGACCGTGCTTCCGGGCGCACCCGGCGCTCTGCACCAGTCAGAGCAGACAACTCTTCGCCGAGTCCCTCGAAGGATACCGGTGTCGGCTCGGGCTGCTCGGCGTCAAAGAGGGCGAGTGGTGGACCTTGCGGCACATCCTCAGGCGAGGTGACCGCCGGCATCTCCGGCTCGGCCACCGGCAGTGTCTCGTAGATGGGTTCGTCTATCACGAAGACCGGCTCGGGTTGGGGTTCCGGCTCTAGTTCGGGTTCCGGTTCGAGTTCCGCCTCTTCCTGTGCGGGCACCGGCTCCTCGGTCACGACAGCGAGATCGGCTTGCGGCTCCTGCTCGCTGTCGACATCGGTCTCGGCGAACTCGAGCAGCCCGGCGCCCAGCAACCCGTAGAGCGTTCTGGCGACCTCGAACTCCGTGCGCCCGGACTCAAATGCGATGGTAGCGACAGAGCGTCGGCCGTCGATGAACGGCATCAGGGCCCACTCAGCGGGCTTCAGTGAGATGTCGACGTCGCCGTCCCCTGGTGCGATAGCCAACCCCAGCACCACCTCGGCCGACGGGATCTTGCGTCGGATGGTGGTCCACTCCTCCAGCCGCCTGCTGCCCTCCATGATGATGTTCTCGATGGAGAGTGCCGGGCCGACATCTTCGTCCACGACATCGGAAGTCGCTTCGAAGCTGAAGTCGCCTTCCTCCCACTGCATGAGATCGAAAACCGTCTCCTGTACCTGCTCGCGAACGAAGTCCGTGACTACATCTTCGCTCGCACAGCCGGTGTCGATAAGGATCCGCCCGAGACGCCTGTCATCCGAGTCGCCATGATCTCGGATTTCGAGAGCGCACTTGAGGTCTTGGCGCGATATCTTGCGCGAACGTACAAGCCGCTCGCCCAGCGGCTCCTTCCACCGGTCGCTCCTAGCATGGGCGATCTGGCCTTCTCGGAACATGACGTCACCGGTAAGGCCGTCAGCACCGTGCAGGTGTAGCACCCCGTTCTTTCTGCTGTATGACACCAGCTGAAAGATATCCGGAAGGCTGAAATCCTGAAGATTGCCGCGCAGTGCCATGTGGAGCGCTCGCCCCTACCCCTGTTGAGCCGGCGAGACGCACTCTCCGGCAGTCTGGCTCGAATCCACTACCACCCGCATGGTTGCCAACACGGTACGAACGTCGGCCGCCAAGGAAGTCGCACATACCAAGTACCTATCATCCTTCGCCGAGACAATCGCGACGTAGCCGTCCGCACCCGCGATGGCCACCTCCGTCGGCTCGCCTCGGCCGATTTCGGCGGAAGCACGATTGCACACATCAACGATCGCTGCGGCCATTGCCCCGATGCGAGATTCCTGCGCCTTCGAACGGAAGGTTGAGGATTCGACAGCGCCGTCGCCTCGAACAAATGCCGCAGCTTCTATCTCAGGCTCGCTTCCGATGAGAGACTCAAGTACTGCATTCATCCCAGAGTACCTTTCGGTCTTCGTCTCCAACGGTGTGTGCCCGGTCCACTCGATTATCGGCAAGTGTCGGGACGCGCTCGAATGTTCTCACGAAGGGGGGTCAGGCACAACGTCCGTCGACTGCAGGCCTCAAGGTGTCGGGCCGGATCAGACTACGACGCGCAGGACTTCTTCGATCGACGTCTGACCCATGGCCACTTTCGCGAATCCGTCGTCTCGCAGAGTGAGCATCCCCTCGCGCACAGCTTGCTTTGCGATTTCGTCGGCGGAAACTCGGCTGACCACCAGCTGGCGGATCGACTCGGACATCGTCATGACTTCGTGGATTCCAAGACGCCCCCGGTACCCTACCCCGCCGCACTTGCGGCACCCGCGCGCCCGATACAGCTGCGGGACCTTGCCCGGCTCGAACGGGAACCCGATTCGGCGCAAGGCTTCCTCATCCGGCCGATACACCTCTTTGCAGTCGGGGCACAGGCGCCGGGCAAGACGCTGTGCCATCACCAGCGTGAGCGCGGACGCCGAGAGGAACGGCTCAATGCCCATCTCGGTCAGACGCGTGATCGCCGAGGGGGCGTCGTTGGTGTGTAGCGTGGACAACACCAAGTGGCCGGTTAGTGCGGCCTCGATCGCGATCGTGCCGGTCTCTTTGTCGCGAATCTCGCCGATCATCACCTTGTCCGGGTCTTGGCGAAGAATCGAGCGCAGTGCTGCGGCGAAGGTGAGCCCGGCCTTCTCGTTCACTTGGACCTGCGAAAGACCTGCAAGCTGATACTCGACCGGATCCTCGACGGTGATGAGGTTGGCTGTGGGATCGCTCGTCTCATTGATCGCAGCATAGAGCGTGGTCGACTTGCCCGAGCCGGTCGGCCCGGTCACAAGGATCGCGCCGTACGGCAGCGCGAGAGCGTTCAGGAACTGCTTGAGGTTATGCTCAAGAAAGCCGAGGTCCGTGAGCGACATCATGATCGAATCGCGCCTGAGTAGCCGAAGCACGGCCAGCTCGCCGTAGACCAGAGGGAGAACGGCGACTCGAAAGTCGATCGCCTTGCCGTCGAGGGTGACGCCAAAGCGGCCGTCCTGCGGGACGCGCCTCTCGGCAATGTCCATACCGGCGCTGATCTTCAGGCGGCTCACGAGCTGGCGGTGCAGCTTCTTGGGCAAGACGTCGACCACCTGACATACCCCGTCGATGCGAAACCGGATACGCATGTCGTTCTCGCCTGGCTCGATGTAGATGTCGCCGGCCCCTCGGCGAATCGCATCTGTCACGATGTGGTTCATGAGACGCGAAGCCGGCGACTCCGCGCCCGCCTCGGCACTCTCTTCGTCTTCGAGGTTCGAGCCGACGCTCTCCTCAAGATCTCCCACCATCCCGCTCACGTTGGTTTGCGAGGCCGTGAAACGCTCTATGGCCGCCAGAAGGTCGCGCTCGACTGCGACGACCGGGTGAATTTCCTTACGCGTGGCGATGCGAACGTCGTCAAGCGCGAACAGATCGGCCGGGTCGGCCATCGCCAGAATGAGGTCGCCGTTTTGCATCTTCACCGGCAAGACGCGATGGCGTCTCATCAGATCAGGCTTCAGGGTGATCGCCGCATTCGGGTCAAGATCGTATGACGCGATGTCGATGAAATCGACGTGCATGACCTCGGCAATCGATTTGGCCACGGCGATCTCGCTCGCAAAATGCAATTCCTCCAGGACGCCCGGCAGCGGCCGGTCGCCCGAAACCGCAAGCGCCTGTGCAAGCTGGCTCTCGCTGATCAGACCGGATCCGACCAAAATCCTGCCGAGCCGTGTGCTTCGGGTGACCGCCATGATCTACCCTCTCGGCTCGGGCTGGAATCGCACGGCAAGCGCATCTTCTGCCGCTCGGCGCATGACGTCACGCGACGCGCGTGGCCCCTCGGCAGCCGCGTTCCAGATGTCGATGGCGGCGGCCCCTTGGTGCACCAGCATGCCGAGACCGTCGACCGCAATCGCACCGCGTGAGCGTGCGCCTTCGACAAGCGCCGTCTGGCGCGGAGTGCCGTACACCATGTCCAGGACGACGGAACCGGCATGTAGCCACTCGATGGGCACGGGGCTCGCGTCATCGGGACGCATCCCCAAGGGCGTGGCGTTGATGACGAGGTGCGCATCTGCGACCTGCTCGGCGGCGTCGCCGAGCTCCGCGGCATCCACCGCGGCCGACCCGATCCACGACGCCATGTCATCGATGAGCGCCTCAGCTCGCGACATGTCGCGATTGACGACGGTCACGCTCTCGCATCCTGCAAGCAACAGGACCGCCAGCGCGCCGCGCGCGGCACCGCCCGCGCCGAGGAGTACCACTCGCTTGCCTGCCGGATCGAAGCCCGCATCAACTCGCAGTGACTCAAGCAGTCCGATGCCATCAGTGTTGTGACCGATGAGCCAACCGTCGGCGTGTGAAACCGTGTTGACGGCCCCTGCCGCGCGCGCCTCTGAAGATACCTCGTCACACAAAGAGAGCATCGCCTGCTTGTAGGGCATGGTGACATTGAATCCGACGAACGGGAGGACCCGAACCGCCGCCGCCAGATCGGCCAGCGCGCGCTCGTCGGAGACTTCAAGCGGAACATACACCCAATCCAAGCCGAGATCCTCATACGCCGCGTTATGCATCGCAGGCGAAAGCGAGTGATCCAAGGGCCGGCCGGTGACGCCGGCAAGTTTCGTTTTCCCGCTGATATGAGGCACTTCTCGTCGGCTCCTTACGAGGACGCTACAGTCCATCCTACGGGAGCGGCTGCCGTCCCGCCAGAACCACTCGCTCCAGGCGGCGAAGAAGCAGCGTGTGAGCAAGATCGCTGGGCGAAAGTGGCAGCACCATAATCGTCTTCATGCCCAGCATCTTCCCGCCGAGGATATCAGTGAAAAGCTGGTCGCCGATCACGGCCGCCCGACGCCGAGACGACCCCGTCTTCTTGAGCGCAATCAAGAATGCGAACGGCAACGGCTTGATCGCCTTCGAGACGAGTTCGAACCCGAGCGAGTCTGCGGCATTGAACACCCGATCATGCCAGTTGTTCGAGACCAGGCAGGCACGAAAGCCCCGGCTCTTGATCTCGGCGGCCCAAGCGAATGCCTCGTCCGAGATCCTACTCGTATCGCGCGGCAACAGCGTATTGTCGAGATCGATCAGGAGCGTGTCGATGCCTTGAGCCGCCAAAGCGTCAAGGTCGATGTCGCTAACCGCGCGAAGGTAGTGATCCGGTGACAGGGTCAACTGCAGCCTCTCTACTCGGGTGAAACCGGGTCGTCCGGCAGCGCCGCCTGGCGTGCCTTGAGCTTAGCCACAGTCGCAGTATCACCGGAGATGTTGAATGCGGCCGAGAAGATGCCAAGGCCTTCGAACTCATCGGCGTGGCTCGCCCACTGCATGTCGGCGCCGATGCCGATCGTGGCCTGCTTCATGATCTCGGTCATGTCGGGCGTCTCGGCCAACAGAGCGATCTGCACGTAGTTGGCGCGCATGAGTCCGGACTGGGGGTTGTTATCGATCCCCTCTTCAGCAATCTGAAGCCCCTCGGGCACGCTCTTGTGGCGTGCGATCCAGTATGCCGCAACGTAGTACGCTTGGATGAACTGCGGATCAAGGGCCTGTACCATCCGCACCGTTGGCGTGAAAGTTCCAAAACTCTCGTCAAACGACGCCCCGTAGTACTGATGGAACTGGGGATCGATCCGGTTCCACAGGACGGCGGCCGCGAAAGTTCGCAGCCCGCCCAGATACGCCGAGCTCGTCTGACCCACGAGTTTTCCGGTGGAGGCCACCCCCCCTGCCGGCGCATGTGCTCCGGCCAGCGCCTGTGAGCCCACCAGCGTCGCGGCCAAGACCACGGCGGCGACAACGCCCGCGAGCCGTGCCGACTGCGAGGTGCGCGCGATCACAGGTCGCGCCTCGAGAACAGCGCCCCTCCGCCGAGAAGCAGCAGCCCGATCCAGCCCGCGAACACCAGCACCATCGAAGCTGCATAGACGAGCCCGTAGCCGGTTCCGTGCGCCACGGGGTTGATGACGTTGAAGACGTCGAGCCCCGGGATCCACCACGGCGCGCGCTGCGTCTCGGGAATCTGCAGCAGGCTGACGTATGAATGACCCACGAACACGAACGCCAAGGCGGCCACGACGGAGGTCACAGCTCCCATGACGCTCGAAATCATCACGGTGAACGCGATCACGACGCCCATCTCAAGCCACACTGCAAAGGCCGCCTCAAAGAGCCTCCACATGAATTCTTGGTACTGCAGCGCGCCGATGCCGATCGTCATCAGTGCAAACGCGACCAAAGCCACGCCCACCACTGCGAACATGCCGAGCCACGTCCCGGTCAGATACTGCCATCGTCGCACGTCGCGCGAGAACACGTTGAAGACGGTGCGATGCTCGACCTCGGCGGGAATCCGTGTGGCGGAAAGCGCCAGGGAGACAACCAGCGCCGCGACCCACATCAGCGCGATGGAGACTTCGCGATACACAGCCGAGACCACGCCCACACCGTAACTCGGCAGGCTGGGAACCGCGATTGCCAGCAGGGCGCCAAACACCACAACGATCCAGACCACCTTGCGCCGAACCGCATCCGCAATTACGGCCGCGGCGATCGCTAGGATTTTGTTCATCGGGCGTCACCCCCCTTACCGACGTCCTCGGCGGAGTCGTCAAGCAGCCGCGCGAAGTAGTCTTCAAGAGAAGAACGCTTGGGCGCCACAGACACGAGGCTCCAGCCGGCATCATCTAGAGCATCCACAACACCGCGCACGCGGCCGCACGGCACCGAGAAGACAGACGTGGCGCCCGTGACGGCCACATCGGTAACCGCGTCGGTCACAGCCACCGGAAGTGAGCCTTCGCCGCGAGCGGTCACCGAGACCTGGCCCGCAACATTGAGCAGCGTATCGATCTGGCCCCTAGCGGCGACTCGGCCGCGGTTGAGAATCGTGACCTCGTCGGAAACGGCCTCGACCTCAGAGAGCTGGTGCGAAGACAGCAGGACAGTGACGCCCTCGGCCTTGAAGTCGAGCATGAGGTTGCGGATGTCGCGCTGTCCTATGGGATCTAAGCCGGAACCCGGCTCGTCGAGGACCAGCAGTTCAGGCGAGCCGAGAAGTGCCGTGGCAAGACCCAAGCGCTGGAGCATGCCGCGGGAGAACTTCGAGAGTTGCGTCGTCTGGCGGCCATCAAGTCCCACACGATCCAAGAGATCGCCGGTCTGCTCGGCAATCGCTGAGCGAGTTAAGCCCGCGAGACGGCCATAGAGCGTCATCGCCTCAGAGGCCGTCAGCTGGGCGGGAAAGTACGGCTGCTCGGGCAGAAAGCCGACCCGGGCGCGCGCTTCAGGTTGTGCTGCCGGCACGCCGAGGATCTCGAATCGTCCGCCGGACGGGCGAACGAGGCCCAGAAGCATCTTGAGCGTCGTGGTCTTGCCGGCGCCGTTGGGACCCAGAAGCCCATGGATCGTCCCGCGCGAAACCGCGAGCGACACGTCTTTGACCGCTTCGCGGCGTCCGCCGGCGGCTTTTCCGTAGTCCTTGCGAGCGTCTTTTATCAGTACGGCCAGAAGCGATTCCCCACCGTCGCCTACACCCATTACTGCCCGAACACCTCCAGCGACTTCTTCTTGGCGGCCTGGAAGTCCTTGTCGTTAGACGCGAACGTCTGAGAGCCGTCTTTGCCTGTCAGCACATAATACAAGTAGTCGGACTTCGCGGGGTTCGCGGCGGCCTTGAGAGACGCAAGACCGGGGTTCGCGATCGGTCCCGGCGGCAACCCGTTGTTCAGGTACGTGTTATAGGGGCTCACAATCTTGAGATCCTGGTCGCTTAACCGGAACTTCTCGGCGGGGAGCAGAATCTGCACCGTAGAACACATCTGCAGCTTCCACTTGAGGGCGAGCCGGTTGTAGATGACCGAAGACACCAGTGGCCGTTCCTCATCGAGCTTGGTTTCCTTCTCGATGATGGACGCCATCGTCACGATCTGGGACAGCGAGTAACCGGCCTTGTTCGCGGCGGTCATGTCGACTTGGGCGACTTCCTTGTCGAACTGCGCGAGCATCGTCTCGATCACGGCGGTAGCCGTCGCGCTGCGCTCGAACTCGTATGTCTTGGGGAACAGGAAGCCTTCCAGCGACCCGCCGTACGCGCCCTTGACGGCAGGGTGCTTCGCCGAGAACTTCTCGGCGCCCTTGCTCGCGAGCGCAAGGAAGTCGGCAGCCGGAATGCCGAGCTTGCTCTCTACGCGCGCAGCGACGTCTTTGAGCCTGAAGCCTTCCGGGATTGTAACTGTGATGGTGTCGAGCACCACTTTCTCAGGCCCCGCCTTGAGGCGGTCGATGACCAGCTCGTAGGGCATCTTGGCCGCGAGCTGGTAGGTCCCCGACTTGAGGTCGGAACCCGCGTTCATCTGACGCACACGCCACAGGAACATGTTGCTGTTGGCCACAACGCCGCTTGACGCTAAAACGCGCGCGATCTCGGACGTGCTGGAGCCGCTGCTTATCGTGACGGTGACATTCGTGCCAGCCGCAAGCGAGCTTTCCGGCCGGAAAAACCCGAGCCAAGCGATAAGCGCAACCGCCAAGACGGCCACAAGCACCAGCGAAAGGATCGCTGCCACAACGGTTCTCTTCGACCGACGGCGCGGTTCGCGTTGCTGCCGCCGCGGCTCCGATACCGGTGTGGACACGGCGCTTCTCCGATGCCTTCTCGGCCTTTCCTCAACCATTTTGAAGCTCTCCGCTCTTCCCGCTGCACGCGAGACGATCCAGGTAGGCCTGCAGGAAAAGTGACGCGGCGACCATGTCGACCCGCCCGCGCTGCTCTTGGTCCGAGAGCCCCGCCGTACTCATCGCGCGGCGTGCCTCGGCCGAGGAAAACCGCTCGTCAAAGTACACAAGAGGAACAGGCAAGAACCGAGCCAACCTTCTGCCTGCTCGGCGAACTTCTTCTGCCTGCCGGTTCTCGCTCCCATCGAGCGAGAGCGGCAATCCGATCAGGACAGACTCCACTTCGTAGTCGGCAATGAGGTGAACCAGCTCGCCGCCGTCCCGAAGTACAGCCTTCGCATCCAGTACCACGAGCGGCATTGCGACGCGCCCAGAAGGGTCGGAAATGGCCACTCCGATCCGCTTCTCGCCGATATCAAGACCCAGCACGCGCATGCGCGCCTCAGCCCCTATCTCGCGCCGAGGGTCTCGCGGGCGATGCGAAGCGCTTCATCGATGCCCGCGGCGTCCTTGCCGCCGGCTTGCGCCATCTGCGGCTTTCCGCCGCCGCCACCCTTGACCGCCACGGCCGCAGCGCGAATCACGGCACCCGCGTCGAAACCGGCCGCAACCGCCTCATCGGAGCCGGCCGCCAGCAGCAGTGGGGTGCCGCCAGCGGGTTCGGTGGTCGCGAGGAAGACCGCACCGCCTTCAAGGCGACTGCGCAACGAATCCGCGAGCGCGCGCATCGCCTTGGCATCTACCGACGGAACCTGCGCGATAACCACCGGGTAGCCGACGTTCTCGGCCTGCCCGAACAGTTCGTCAACGACGTTGTCTGCCACAGCACGCAGACGCGAGCCTTCTTTGGCTTGAAGCTCCTTGCTGTGCGTCAAGAGAGCACTCACGCGTTCCGCCGTGTCAAATCGCGGCACTTTCAGGAGATCGGCAGCTTCGATGAGCTCAGCTTCCTCACGCAGGACGAGATCATAAGCATCGAATGAGGAAACCGCCTCGATCCGGCGCAGATTGGCCCCCACGCTGGATTCCGAGACGATCTTCACGAGGCCGATTTCGGTGGTCCGTGCGATATGAGTGCCGCCGCACAACTCCTTGGAGAAGTTGCCTATCTCGAGCACGCGCACGAACTCGCCATATTTCTCGCCGAACAGCGCGGTCACGCCGGATTCGCGCGCGAATGTGATCGACGTCTCGTATGCCCTGACGGGATGGTTCTCGAAGATCTTGGCGTTGACCAGGCGTTCGACCTTGTCGAGCTGCTCGCGCGTCATGCCCTCGAAGTGCGTGAAGTCGAACCGCAGCCGCTCGGGAGTGACGTATGAACCGGCCTGTTTGGCATGCTGGCCGAGAACGAGCCGCAGCGCCCAGTGCAGTAGATGGGTCGCCGTATGGTTTCTGCGAATGCGCTCGCGGCGCAACACGTCGATCACTGCATGCACGTCTTCACCCACATGAAGGGTCCCTGACTCGACGTGGCCCAGATGCGTGATGACCCCCTGCGCTATCTTCGTGTCCTCGACGATGAACACCGCCTCGTCACCGGTGATTGTGCCGATGTCGCCGACCTGACCTCCCTGCTCGCCGTAAAACGAGGTCCGGTCAAGCACGATCTCGCCCAGCTCGCCCGCCAGCAGCGCCTCGACGCGCTCACCCCCGCGAATGAGCGCAATGACGTGCGCAGCGGTCTCATCGTGCTCATACCCCACGAAGTCGGTTGCGCCGCGCTCCTTCGCGACCTGAGCAGCCACGCCGCCAAAAGCTGTCCACGAATCGTCCTTGACCGCCGCGCGAGCACGATTGCGTTGCGCTTCCATCGCGCTAGTGAAGGAGTCGACGTCGACCGCGACGCCCTTCTCGGCGGCGATCTCGGCGGTCAGCTCGAACGGGAAACCGTAGGTGTCGTGAAGCGCGAACGCTGTGTTGCCGTCCAGCGTGCCGCCGCCGGAGTTGGCGAGCCTTTCGAGCTCCGTCTCGAGGAAGCCCATGCCCTGACGAAGCGTGACGCCAAATCTCTCCTCTTCGCTCTCCACGATACCTTCGATGAGATCGCGATGCTCGACAATCTCGGGATAGGCGGCACCCATGAGCTCGATGACGAGATCGACGAGCCGCACGAGAAACGCATCCTCGACCCCGAGCAACCTGCCGTGCCGCACTCCACGCCGCAGGAGCCTGCGAAGCACGTAACCCCGGCCTTCGTTGGACGGGATGACGCCGTCGGCGATAAGGAACGTCACCGCGCGAGCGTGGTCGGCGATGATGCGCAGCGAGGTGTCAGACTTCTCGCCCGCGCCGTACAGGGTACCGGTGATTTCCCCGGCAAGCGTCATCAGCGAGCGCAGGATGTCGGTCTCGAAGTTCGAGCGCACGCCTTGCAGAATGCCGGCGATGCGCTCAAGGCCCATGCCGGTGTCGATGTTCTTCTTGGGCAGGGGCGATAGCGTGCCGTCCTCGGCCCTGTCGTACTGCATGAAGACGAGGTTCCAATACTCAAGGAATCGGTCGCAGTCGCACCCGACCGCGCACTCGGCGCTGCCGCAACCGACCTCAGGCCCTTGGTCGTAGTAGAGCTCGGAGCATGGTCCGCAGGGGCCCGTAGGTCCGGCCGACCAGAAGTTGTCCTTCGCTCCCATCCGTACGATCCGATCGGCGGAAACACCGACTTCGTTGATCCAGATGTTCTCGGCTTCGTCGTCGTCTTCAAATATCGAGACCCAGAGACGGTCCGGATCCAGCCCGAGAACACCGGTCGAGAACTCCCACGCCCAAGCGCACGCCTCGGACTTGAAGTAGTCGCCAAAGGAGAAGTTGCCGAGCATCTCGAAGAAGCTGTGATGCCTCCCCGTCGTACCGATGATGTCGATATCGGTGGTGCGGACGCACTTCTGCACGGTCGTGGCGCGTGTGAACCCGAGGTTCTTCGCGCCGAGGAACACAGGCTTGAACTGCACCATACCGGCCGTGGTCAGAAGCAGTGAGGGGTCGTCCGGAATCAGCGAAGATGACGGAAGCCTGCGGCAGCCCTTGCTCTCGAAGAATGAAAGGTATTTCTCACGTATGTCCACCGAATTCACGTATCGTTCCTCGCGCTCTCTTGAATGTCATCAGGTGTCTCAGCGGCCGATTCGTCGTCCTGCACCACTCGTGGCTCTTCAGGCGCCGGACCGGCCTGCCTGCGGAATAGCGCGCCGTCGTCGCTGACCAGCGAGCGCTCCGTCTTGCGCTCGTAGTAATAGACGAACAGCCCCTTCGCCGTTGCAGCCACGGGGATCGCCAGCACCATGCCCGGAATGCCAAAAAGCGCTCCGCCGACGAGCAGCGAGAATATCACGAGCGTCGGATGCAGGTCGACTTGCTCGGACATGACGCGGGGCGTCACAAAGTTGTCGGTGACGTTCTGCGCGACAACGACCACAGCCACAGCGCCGACTCCCACCCATGGGCCCACAAGAAGGCCCACAAGACCGGCGACCAGAGCCGATATCATCGGCCCAATGTAGGGCACGTAGTTGAGGATGAACACCATTAGTCCCAGCACAAGCGCATACGGCACGCCAAGTATCGCAAGTCCGATGGTCGCGAGTGTTCCGGTAACCAGCGATGCGATGGTCTGACCTTTCAGGTAGCCGCCGACCACGCGAGATATCGTCGCCAGCGCATGCTCGAGATCTCTTTCGTACTTGGGCCCCGCCAAGACTGCCAGTTCCTGGCGGATCTTGGGAAGATCCCTCAGTATCCAGTAGGCGATCACGAAACCGATGAATATGTCGAAGACTCCGGTCGCCATGGTGCTGCCAGCAGACACAACACCCTTTGCGATTCCGTTCCCAGCCGCAAGCGCGACCCCTGACATCTGATCGCTGATGGCCGTGGAGATGTCGCTGACCCATGTAGGGAGGGTCGCCAAGGTAAACCGGGCGCTGAGGCTCGCGATCAGATTCTCAACTTGAGTCAGGTACTTGGGTATGTCGCCGACAAACGCGACCGTCTGACGCCCTATCGGCGGGATGACGAACGTCAGCACTCCTCCGATGACAATGAACACGGTCAGAATGCAAGTCAGCGCGGCGAGTCCGCGCGACCAGCCCCGGGAAACAAGCGCATTGATGGGCGAACGCATTAGGAAGGCAAACAGGAGGGCGAGGGCGAACGGAACCAGCGCATTCACAATGTGCGACATCCCGACGAGGGCGGCGCCGATGAGCACCAGAATACCGATAGACCCCCAAGCGATGACCGCCGTGGTGCGCCACTTTGAATAGCGTTGCTCGGGTGTGATCACGATCAGTCCTTCACTATGTTCTCGCGCAGGACCTTGAGCGTCCGCCGCAACAGACGTGAAACCTGCATTTGCGAGATGTCGAGTTTCTCGGCGATCTCGGTCTGGGTGAGTCCCTGGAAAAATCTCAGGTAAAGCACCTGCTGCTCTTGCGGTGTGAGCTTGGTGAAGGCGGCGGCCAACGTGGTGCGGTCCTCGACGACCGACATCAACGCATCGTCCTTGCCCACATATTCCAGGATGCTGAAGGAGTCCGAACCCTCGCCGTTGCGATCCGTCTCAAGCGACACGAAGTTATACGCCTCGCTGGTCTCCATCGCCTCAAGCACTTCTTCCGAGGTCACCCCAAGGTAGTCAGCGATCTCGGCGATGGTTGGAGAGCGCTGCTGGGACTGCGTGAGTGCGTCTACGGCCTGATTGACCTTGAACGACAGCTCCTGGAGCCGCCGAGGAACCTTGATAGCCCAGCCCTTGTCGCGAAAGTGACGTTTGATCTCGCCGACGATCGTTGGGGTGGCGTACGTTGTGAACTCGAGTTGCCGGTCGAGGTCGAAGCGGTCGATCGCCTTGATGAGGCCGATCGTACCGACCTGGACGAGGTCGTCCATCGGCTCGCCCCGGTTGCGAAAACGGCTGGCAAGATACTTCACCAGATTCAGGTACATCGTGACGAGTTCGTCACGAGCCTCCTCGTCCGCATTGAGGCGAAACCTGCCGAAGAGTTCCCTGGTATAGGCCTTGTCCCAAGAGAGTCTGCGGACCTGCTTGACAGGACCGCTCCTAGTCGTTGGCATCGGCGTTCCCGACCCGCTTCACGATACGCAGATGCGCGCCCGCCTCATCGCTCGCGAATTCGTAGCTGTCACAGACGGCTTCGAGGATGAACACGGCGTAGGCCACACTGCGCTCGACCCCATTGTCCGCATCCGGAATCTCCCGGCCAAGCAATACGTCGATCGCGATCGAATCGTCGCCGAGCGTGAACTCGAACTTCACGTCCGCGCCCTCGGGTACAGTTTCAGCTGCGTATACGAACGCTTCGTCGGCGGCCATGCGCACGTCGTCAACTTCGTCGTACGTCATCTCGAAGTGGCCGACCAGAGCGGCGGCCGTCATACGAACGGTCTTGGCGTATTCACTCTTCGCGGGAACCGTGAGAGTGACGCGGTCATGTGCCATGTGAGCCTCCGTTTGGGTCTGCTACGGCCGAGACTTGCGGGAACGCCAGGCATGCCTGACGCGGTCAGCGATCTCGCCCACGATTTCGCCGGGAGCGCTGGTGACTTCCTGAACCGCCCGAGACGCCCCGCTCACGCGGTCGCCGATCTGCTCGAACTGACCGACTATGCCGTCGACACGGAGCAACTCGGCGTTTAGGGCATCAACGGTCACGTCGGCCTTGTCGAGGAGCGGCACAAGCCGGACATCCATGTCATCCGCGAGGGTCTTCACGGACCGTGCCGTCGAAACAACTTGAGTCAAAGCCCATATCGCAAAGCAGCACAGGACGGTGGCTACCACGAGCAATATGCCGAGAAGTATGTTGACGGGGTCCATGCGGCCTCCGATACATCAGTTCCGAGATTGGACTTCAGTGTATCAGACGTCGCGCTCATCGCGAGCGATATCAGCGTCACGCAAGCGGCCGAGCTCCCGCGAGCGAGCGGCCTCCCAGCCTCTCGGCGAAGAGGTGTAGAAGGCTCCCCGCTCCAGACCTTCAGGAAGATAGCGCTGCTGCACGATCGCATCCGGATACGAATGCGGATACCGGTAGGGGCCGTACCCCTCGGCGCCCGGCCGATGACGGTCACGAAGATGGTTGGGCACGCCCTGAGCTGGACCTTTGCGGATCTCGGCGAGCGCGGCGTCAATCGCAACACAAGCCACGTTGCTCTTCGGGGCAAGCGCGAGGTACACCGCGGCCTGAGCCAGGTTGATGCGTGCCTCGGGCCAGCCGATGGACTCGGCGGCCTTGAATGCTGCGTGAGCGATCAGGAGCGCCTGCGGTTCGGCGTTGCCCACATCCTCAGACGCGAAGATCATCATGCGCCGCGCGATGAACTTGGGATCCTCGCCACCGTGGATCATGCGAGCGAGCCAGTAGACCGCGGCATCAGGATCGCTCCCCCGCATCGACTTGATGAACGCCGAGATCACGTCGTAGTGCACGTCGCCGCGCTTGTCGTACGGCAGCAGCCGAGAAGACGATGTCTTGCGGACCTCGTCGATGCCGATGACGCAAACGCCGTCCGCGCCTACCGTGGCGTTGCGAGCCTCCCCCGCGGCCAGCTCGAGCGTGGTCAGCGCAACACGAGCGTCTCCGCCGGCCTCATTGACGATGGCGTCTTCGGCTTCCGGCGTCAGCCGCGCCTTGCCCGCCAGCCCGCGATCGTCGATCACCGCCCGGCGAACGATCTCGCGCACATCATCGTCGAAGAGCACATTTAAGACGATCACGCGCGATCGGCTGATCAAGGGTGCGTTGACCTCGAAGAAGGGGTTCTCGGTGGTGGCGCCCACCATGATGACGATGCGATCCTCGACCGCGTGCAGAAGCGCGTCTTGCTGCGACTTCGAGAACCGGTGGATCTCGTCGATGAACAGGATCGTACGCCGCTCCTGCAAGCCGAGGCGGTCCGAGGCTTCCGCGATCGCCTTGCGCAACTCGGCGACACCGGCGGTCACAGCCGAGACCTCTTCGAAATGGGCGTGGGTCGCCGAAGCGATGATGCGGGCGAGCGACGTCTTCCCGGTGCCCGCCGGACCGTAGAGAATGACCGATGACAGCGTGTCCTCGGCGATGGCGCGGCGCAGCCAAGTGCCCGGGCCTACGACGTCGGACTGCCCAACGAATTCGTCGAGCGTGCGTGGGCGCATGCGTGCCGCAAGCGGTGCGGCTTTGGCCCGCGCCTCGTCGGCCCCTTCATCGAAGAGCGACCGCATAGGCCGTCTTACTACTTAGCCGCGCGGAAGATCTCGCGTGTGAGGAACTCGCGGTCGATGAGACCCTCTCGCGCGTAGGTCACGTAGCCCTGCTTGTCGATCACGATGGTCGCGGGGATGAACGTCACGCCAAGCGCTCGAGTCAGACCGACCGCCGCAACAGCGGCCTTGTCGCTGGCGTATGCCGGATCGATTGTGACGACCCCACCGCTCCAGGTCGCATACTTGCTGATGTCGTAGGTGACGACATCGACCAATCCGGCATTCGCGGCGAGAACCGAATCGATGATCTTGCGGCTCTCAGTGCTCGTGTCTTGCTTGGAGTTGTAGAAGTAGATGAGCACCGCATGCTTGGCATCCAGTGACTTCTGGAGGTCGGCGGAGATGAAGTCGCCCTTGGGGAGCGGCACGAATATCGAACCCGATCCCGAGATTTTGGGGGTTGCGGATGCCGTCACGACCGGCGCAGCGGTCGCTGCAGGTGTGGTGGCCGTCGACGTCGGCGTGCTGGTGCAGCCGACAACCGCAAGCGTCAACGACGCAAGGGCGAGTACGGCGACGAGTCTGCGCATCGGATGTCCTCCCTCAAAGAATACCGGTTGCTTCGTCTTGTTCGTGGCCTGACAAGGTGAACCTGCCTTAGCAGGTGGGTGCTCGCACATCGGCTAAAAGAAGCTTCCCTTCCATCAGGAAAGGATACCTTCCCGCCTCAGGATATGAAGCTCCCGATAGAGAAGTATTGGTTCGACCGTATGCGCCAAGCCACGAACAAGGCGGAGCCTATCGTTAGTGTAAACCCCACAGCGTTGCGCGCCAACATCACACCGGACAAACGGTCGCGAAAGGCCGTGGCTAGTCGACCCGCAGGCGCACGTCTTTGAGCTGCCTCGCCGAAACCACATCCGGCGCCAGCGTCATCGGGTCGCCGCCCGAGGAGGTCTTCGGGAAGGCGATGACATCGCGGATCGAGTGCGAACCGTTGAGCAGCATGATCAGTCGGTCGAGGCCTAGCGCGATCCCGCCGTGAGGGGGTGCACCGAACGAGAGCGCGTCGAGCAGGAAGCCGAACTGCTCGCGGGCCTCCTCGTGGGACAGGCCGATGATCTTGAAGATGCGCATCTGCAGCTCGGAGTTCGGAATACGCAGCGTGCCGCCGCCGATCTCGTAGCCGTTCATCACGAGGTCGTAGCTGTAGCCCAGCGCTGAACCCGGCGACTCCTCGAGTGAGTCGACGTGCTCGGCGTACGGGAGCATGAAGGGGTTGTGACTCGCGTCCCAGCGGTCCAGCTCGTCGTCCCACGTGAACAGCGGGAAGCCGAGCACCCACAGCGTCGCAAAACCCTTGCGCTCGATGCCGAGCTCATCGGCGAGCTTCAACCGCAGCACGCCGAGAACGTCGTTTGCGACCTTGCGCGCATCGGCGACCATGACCACGAGATCGCCCGGCTCAACGGCCAGCGTCTCGCGCAGTCCGGTCATCTCGGCCTCGGTGAAGAATTTCGCGACCGGGCTCTTCACGTCGCCTCCGGTCGTGAACGCGACCCACGCGAGACCCTTGGCGCCCGCGTCGATAGCGGCCTGATTGAGCGCGTCGATCTTGCCGCGGCTCCAATCGCCCGCGCCCTTGGCGTTGATCGCCTTGATCGCTCCCCCGCCGGAAAGCGCCCCCGCGAACACCTTGAACTCGCTTGCCGAGAACACCGGCGACACGTCAACCAACTCGAGGCCGAAGCGCACGTCCGGACGGTCGCAACCGTAGCGCTCTATCGACTCATGCCACGTGATCCTCGGCAGCGGTATCTGCAGGTCGACGCCGGCCTCGGCCATGACGTCGCGCATGGTGTCCTCCATCATCACCAGGACGTCTTCCTGCCCGACGAACGACATCTCGATGTCGACTTGCGTGAACTCGGGCTGGCGGTCGGCGCGCAAGTCCTCATCGCGGAAGCAGCGCGCTATCTGGTAGTAGCGCTCGATGCCGCCGACCATCAGCAGCTGCTTGAAGAGCTGCGGCGACTGCGGCAACGCGTAGAACTTGCCCGGGGAAAGCCGGCTCGGCACGATGAAATCGCGCGCGCCTTCCGGCGTCGAGCGACCCAGAATCGGCGTCTCGACCTCCATGAAGCCTTTGTGCTCGAGTGACTTGCGGAATCTCTGCGTCACTCGATCGCGTAACACCAGCGCCGAGAGGACCTCGGGGCGGCGGATATCGAGATAACGCCACTTCAGGCGCGTGAGTTCGTCCGTGTCTATGCCGGCCTCGATCTCGAAGGGTGGCGTCACGCTCTGGTTGAGCACGCGAGCGCCGGTGATCGCGACCTCGACCTCGCCCGTCGGCATGTTCGCATTCACGGTCCCCTCGGGACGGCGGCGCACAACGCCACTGAGCTCGACGACCCATTCGGGGCGCACAGCCTCGGCGACGATGAACGCCTCGCGCGAGCCCTCGGGATCAAACGTGCACTGCACGATCCCACTCCGATCGCGCACGTCGATGAAGATCAGCCCACCGTGGTCGCGGCGCTTGGCCACCCATCCGCAGATCCGGACTTCTTTGCCGACAAGTGCCGCCGTCACAGAGCCGCACACGTGAGAGCGCATTGAGTATCGAGCGTCGAACATCGCTTTTCAGGCCTTCCGGTTCACGGGCGCCACGGCGCCACTTGGAGAACTAACGTGCTTCGAGGAGCCCGCCGACGGTGCCGGCAACGTCCCCAAGCGAAACGCGTATCTCTTCCTTCGTTCCCATGTTACGCACCGTCACTTCGCCCGCCGCGAACTCGTCGGGGCCAAGAATCGCCACGAACTTCGCACCGAGCCGGTCCGCCTGCTTGAACTGCGACTTGAGCGAGCGCCCCTGATGGTCCATCTCGGCGGCAAGACCCGCATCGCGCAACGCCGAGACAAGCGCGAACGCCGCAGCCGTCACGGAATCATCGACCTTGGCGACATAGACCTCGGCGAGCGGGAGGCTCGCGGACTCGACACCCGCGGCCTGCAACGCAAGCAGCGTGCGCTCGAAACCAAGCGCGAAGCCGAGGCCAGGCGTCGCCGGACCGCCATACTCCTGCATCAGGCGGTCGTATCGGCCGCCTCCGCCAATAGCGTTCTGGCTGCCAAGCCCGGCATCGACCTGCACCTCGAACACGGTGCGGGTGTAGTAGTCGAGGCCGCGCACTAGCGACGGGTCCTCGACGTACGGGATGCCGAGACCATCCAGCAGCAGCTTGACGGCCGCGTAGTGCGAGCGACAGTCATCGCAAAGCTCATCGACCAGCTTGGGTGCCTCGGCCATGATCGCCGCGCACCCGGGATTCTTGCAGTCGAATGCGCGCAACGGGTTGGTGTCGGCTCGGCGGTTGCACTCTTCGCACAGGTCGGCGGAGTGATCGCGAATGAAGCCCGCGATCTTGTCGCGGTATGCCGGGCGGCAGTTCTCATCGCCCATCGAGTTGAGCAGAAGCCGCATGTTCGCGACCGGAACGCCGACAGCCTCGAAGAATCGCCACAACAGTGCGATGACTTCCGCGTCCGCCGTGGGCTCTGCCGAGCCGATCTGCTCGACGCCGATCTGCCAGAACTGCCGCATGCGGCCCTTCTGTGGGCGTTCGTAGCGAAACATCGGGCCGGCGTAGTAGACCTTGAGCGCTGGGCTGCCCGTCCCCGCAAGACTGTGCTCCAGCGCCGAGCGAACCACGCTGGCGGTGTTCTCGGGACGCAGTGTCAGGGAGCGCTCAGAGCGGTCGGTGAAGGTGTACATCTCCTTGGAGACGATGTCTGTAGCCTCGCCGATACCGCGCGTGAAGACCTCGGTGTGCTCGAATGCAGGTGTGTAGATGGGTTCGTAGCCATAGCGGGCGAACAGTTCCTGGGCGGTGCGCGTCAAATGCTCCCAGACTTTGGCGGTCTGCGGGAGCATGTCGGCGGTGCCTTTGGGTGCGCGTGCATTGATCGGCGAAGCCATGGCGGTTTCTCTTGAACCCCTCGTCGAAAAGCGGATCTGCAGGTGATGACTATAGCATGGGACGGCGTGGCAGAAACCGCGGGACACCAGTTCGGGATACGCCTAAGCCCTCGGGAAGAACTGGTTGAGCTGCCGTTCGCGGCTGATGGTGGTGTTCGGACCGTGACCGGGATGCACGACCGTCTCGCCAGGAAGCGGCGCAAGCTTCGCCGCGATCGAATGCGACAGCGCGCGTCCGTCACCGCCCCCAAAGTCGCTACGCCCGACGCTGCCGGCGAACAGCGTATCGCCCGAGAACAGCTGCGGCGCACCCCCTGCCGGATCCTCGGCGAAGAGGCAAATCCCGCCAGGAGTGTGGCCTGGCGTATGAAGCACGGTGAACAGAAGTTCACCTGCAGCGATGGAGTCCCCCTCACAGAGGAGTCTATCGGCGACAGGGGCGACACAGTGGTAGCCGAGCATCGTAGCCAGGTTCTTCTGAGACGACATGCTGTCCACTGCATCGAGCTCATGCACCATGAGCGCAGCGCCAGTCGCCGCAATCAGCGCCTCGACACCGCCGAGGTGGTCGAAATGCCCGTGCGTGAGCACGATTGCGGCTACCGAACGGCCGTCGAGTACCTCGAGTACACGCTCCGCGTCCCCCGCCGGATCGATCACTAACGCAGGACCGCCTGCGTCGTCGGAGACAACCCAACAGTTCGCCTCAAGCGGGCCGAGCACGATGCGGTCCACTCTCATCTGTGGTCTCCTCCCCGCTTACGCTGGCTCGCCTCTCCGGGCTGCATGCGTCGCGCCTCGAATACGCCTTCCGTGCGGCGCACCTCTCCCAATACGGAGTCCAGCCGTGACAGGTCGCCGATCTCGAACAGATAGCGCATGTCCACCGTTCCGTCGCGGTGCGTGGTGGTAGATGACGAGAGGATGTTGACGCCCTGCTCGGCGAGGGCCGAGGTGACGTCCTGCAGGAGACGTAGCCGATCCATCGCCTCGACGAATATCTCGACCTGGAAGGTCGTCGATGTGCCGGTGTCCCATTCGACTTCGATGATGCGCTCGGGCGTGCTCAGGAGCTCGGCGGCGTTGGGGCAGTCGCGGCGGTGGACGGACAGGCCGCGCCCGCGCGTCACGAAGCCGATGATCGCGTCACCGGGCACCGGGGTGCAGCACCGCGCGAGGCGCACAAGGACGTCGTCGATGCCCTTGACCTTCACGCCGCCGGCAGGTTTGGTGCGCTTGCCGCGCGGCGGCGTCATCGGCATGGCGAGTGTGAACTCGGGCGTCTTGGACTCAGGCTTCTCGGCCTCACCGTCCTTGGCCATGAGCTTGAGGAGCTTGGTCGCGACCATCTGCGCCGAAACCTTGCCGGCGCCGATTCCTGCGAACACGTCCTCTGCGGCCGTGAAGTTCAGCTCGACCGCAACGGCGTCCGCGGCCTTCTCGGCGGTCTTGCTGCCGATTCCCAGACCGTGCTTGCGCATCACCTTTGCGAGCTCGTCACGCCCGCGGACGAGATCGTCTTCACGAGTGGCCTTGGCTAGGTGGTTGCGTATCTTCGATCGCGCCGAGGAGGTCTTGACGATGTTGAGCCAGTCGCGCGAAGGGTTGGCATTCTTGTTGGTGAGGATGTCGACGCGGTCGCCCATCTGCAGTTCGTAGCCGAGAGGTACGATCGAACCGTTGACCTTCGCGCCCACGCAATGGTTCCCGACCTCCGTGTGGATCATGTAGGCGAAGTCGATGGGGGTTGAACCGCGCTTGAGCGATATGACGTCGCCCTTAGGAGTGAAGACGAAGACCTCCTCTTCGAACAGGTCGATCTTGAGAGCTTCCATGAACTCGCGCGGGTCTTTGAGCTCGGTCTGCCACTCGAGCATCTGACGCAACCATGCGAGACGCTCATCGAACGCGTCCTCCCCTCGCGAGCCCTCCTTATAGCGCCAGTGCGCCGCCACGCCGTACTCGGCCATGCGGTGCATCTCTTCCGAGCGGATCTGTATCTCCAGCGGCGCGCCCGACGGGCCTATGACTGTCGTGTGCAGGGACTGGTACATGTTGAATTTTGGCATCGCGACGTAGTCTTTGAAGCGGCCGGGCACCGGCTTCCAGATCGAGTGAACCGTGCCGAGAGCCCCGTAGACATCCTTGACCGAGTCGACGATCACGCGCAGGGCGATGAGGTCGTAGATCTCGTTGAAGTCACGGCCCTTCTGGCTCATCTTCTGATAGACGCTGTAGAGATGCTTGGGCCGCCCCGATATCTTCGCCTTGATCCCGATCGCGGCAAGTTCCTCCGTCAGCTGGCCGATGACCTTGATCGTGTAGTCCTCGCGGGCCTTGCGGCTCTCGGCCACCATTCGCGAAACCTGGTGGAACTTGTGCGGCTCAAGGTAGTAGAACGCGAGATCCTCAAGCTCCCACTTGATACTCGATATCCCGAGCCTGTGTGCGAGCGGCGCGTAGATCTCGATGGTCTCGCGCGCCTTCTCGATGCGGCGGTCCTCGGGCAGCGCCGCTAGGGTTCGCATGTTGTGCAGCCGGTCAGCGAGCTTGATGATGATGACGCGGATGTCCTTCGCCATCGCTATGAGCATCTTGCGCAGGTTGTTGCTCTGCGCCTCGGAAAGCGATTCGAACTCGATTCGGCCCAACTTCGTGACGCCGTCGACGAGCTCTGCGACTTCGTTGCCAAACTCGTCGCGGACTGCCTCGAGTGTAACGTCAGAGTCCTCAACGACATCATGCAGAAGCGAAGCTACGAGCGTGGTCGTGTCCATATGCAGCTCGGCGAGAACAAGCGTGACTTCGAGGGGATGTCCGATGAAAGGTTCACCGCTCTTGCGGCTCTGACCTTCATGAGCTCGCGTAGCGAAGGCAAACGCCTTGTCCAGCCCTGTGAGGTCTGCGGCAGGGTTGTATGCCTTGACCTTTGTCTCAATCTGTTCGAGCGTTGCCGACATCGGATCCTTTCGAGAAACGCATCCCGTTCGCCTTAAAGGCGCTGGCTCATCATCGTATTGTACGTGCCCACAGACTCGAGTACAGCATCAAGGATACCGACGCACGTCTACTCTCTCGGCAGGATCGGCCGGTTGAAGCGTGCGAGCAGCTCATCGGCCTGTGCTCCAAGCACCCACGCCTTGAAGTTGCCGAACTCTTCGACCTCGTCCTTTCCCTCGGCATATCTGACGCTCGACTCGAGGTCGACCTTTGCCGTGCCGGGCACGAACGTGAGCCGCCGATAGGCCCCATGCCCCTCACCGGTCACGAACCCGAGCTCGCGGAAGATCCCCAGCGCCGAGGAAATACCTCCCTCATCGAGCGCAAAGCCCTTGCGCGTCTTCCGACAGCGCTCGGCAAGCTCAGCATTGGTAATCTCGAAGCCGGCACCCTCGGCAGCGCCCAGATCGCGCAGAACCACATACAGCGCCACCATGTCATCGCGCGCCGGAGCCAAGGAGGACAGGATGGTCTCGTTGATGCGCGCATCCTTCTGACCGAACAGCAGGTGCACGCGCGCGACGGCGCCGTCGCGCCCGGCGCGGCCCGACATCTGGTTGAACTCAACACTATTGAACGGCAGGTGGTACAAGACAACGTTTCGGATATCGGGGATGTTGACGCCCTCGCCGAACGCGCTGGTCGCGATCACCAGCGACACCTCGCCCGCGCGAAACGCGTGCTCGACGGCGTGGCGCACCGATCGCGCGAGGCCGCCATTGTAGAACGCCGTGCGCATCGCCACGCTTGGCACCCGTTTGCGCAGCATGCGTGCGAGCTTGACCGACTGATCGCGTGAGTTCACGTAGATGACACTCTTCTCGGGCCTAGCCGCGAGCACCAGAAGGTAACCATCCTTGTCGGCGATACCGCGGCGATCCTCGATCACGAGGTTGTCGCGCACCGTCGGGTCCAGCACGGTCGCGGTAATGTGCAGTGTGGAGCGGATTGCGGTGGCAGTCGCGTCATCGGCGGTTGCCGTGACCGCAAGCACCACCGGGCTCCCGAGCGTCTCCAGCGCAAGACCGAGCCGCGCGTACGCCGGCCGGTTCCCTGCACGCGACATGCCGACGTGATGCGCCTCGTCGACGACCACGAAGCCGACACGCCCGCCTTGGGCGAATCTCCCCGCATACAGGTCCAGGAACTCCGGTGTCGTGAGCACAACGTTGAGACTGCCTTCGGCCAGCGCCGAGAACGCCTCGTCGCGCTCGCCCTGCGAACTCTCGCCGGTCACCGTGCGGACGACGAGGCCGACCTCGGCGAACACTTCTTCGAGGTGGTACGCCTGATCGGCGACCAGTGCGCGCAGCGGAAAGATGAAGATGCTCGCGCGCCCATCGCGCAGCGCGGTTCGCGCCGCGTGGAGGTGGAAGATCAGCGACTTGCCGCGACCTGTCGCCATCACCGCGAGCGTGTTCTCGCCGGCGGCCAAATGCGCAAGCGCGCGAACCTGCGCCTCATGCAGACTACGATTGCCGATGAAGCGCTCTGTGAGCTCCCGGTCCAGAGCGTCTGCAGGAAGCGCAGCCAGCTCCACACGGCGTGACGCCCTCTGGGCGACGGCATCCTCACCATCAGCCCCGCCGCCAGCCCCGCGGCGCGAGACGAGCACGTTGACTCCCAACGAGCGGCCTTCCTCGCCACCGGTGACTTCCGTGACCTCGACGTCGTAGCCGACACCCTTGTCGATTGTGGCCGCCAATGCGGCGGCAAGCCGACGGTTGAGGAACCCGACTTGATCGCCATGTGGATCAAAAAGCGCACAAGCATTCGAGTCAAACTGATTTTCGGGTTGACGCACGAGACGCAGGGGGATCCCCGGCACGACCCGGCCGAGAACATCCTGCCTGCCTTCGAAGGTCACCCCCGCAAGTTTCGTGTGAAAGGCGTCCGCGTCCTCGATGTTCGCGTACTCCTCGCGAGCCAGGATCGCATCGGCCTGCGCGAAGAGGCTCTCCACCAGCTCGCGAGCCGGGGCATCCGCCGGGACATCGTGAACGACGAAATCGCGAACGCGAAGCTGCACACGGTTTCGGCCTCGCCACTGATCGGCGGTTATCTCATACGCCAAGTCGACCGCACCGTCTTGGTCGACGAGATCGTCGATCTCGGCACATCGAAATGAGATTGCGGGCACGCTCACTGCACCGTCGAAGGCGGTGAACCTGAGGTGGTTGCCAAGCTTTCCCACACGCTGGCGGCCGTTCATGAAGACCCCGCGGCTCACCATGAGCGGGACCGGGTTTGCATGTCCGAATGGGGCGAGCAAATCAAACTCCGCCGCGAGCTCAACACTCACGTCGCCAAGCTCCATCTCGGCGTCTGCGTGCATCGAGGTTTCGAACTGTGAAGCTGGCAGCGTGTCAAAGTGGGCTACCAAGCGCCGACGCAGCTCGTCGACGTCTTCCGCCGACAAGGTGCAGCCCACGGCCGCGGCGTGTCCGCCGAAACGCGTGAGAATGTCGGCGCACGAAGTCAGCGCAGCGAACAGATCGACGTGCCCGATGGTGCGCCCACTTCCTCGCGCCTCGCCATCGGCAACGGTCAGCAACAACGTGGGCACGTGATAGAGAGCCGTAAGTCGCGAGGCGACGATGCCTTTGACGCCTTCGTGCCAACCCTCGCCCGCTAAAACGAGCGCGCGCTCGCCGCGGTAGGTCCGCTCGGCCAGCGCGGTCGCAGCCGCCGCAAGGTCGGCTTCGGTGTTCTGGCGCAGGCGGTTCAGCTCGTCGAGTTCGCGCGAGAGATCTTCCGCGCGCCCCGGATCGTCCGTCATCAGCAGATCGAGCGCCAGCTGCGGGTCGGCCATGCGACCGGCAGCGTTGAGCCGCGGCGCGAGCGAGAACCCCACGGCTTCCGCCGAGAACGCCTCCAGCGACACACCGCTCACGGCGGCAAGAGCGGCGATCGCGACACGCGGATCACGACGCATACGCTCCACGCCATCAGCCACGAGCGCGCGGTTCTCGGCGAGAAGGGGGACGACGTCTGCCACGGTGCCGAGTGTTGCGAGGTCGGCGAGTTCGCGCCACACGTCGGGAAAGCCGAGACGCGCTCCAACCGCCTGCACGAGCTTAAGCGCCACGCCAGCGCCGGCCAGATCGCGCGACGGACAACCGGCGGCGTCGATGCGCGGATCGGCTACCGGCACGTCGAGCGGGATACCGGTGCCGGGCTCGTGGTGATCGGTGATAACCACGTCGATGCCGTGTCGGGCAAGCACGGCGACCTCCGCCGCCGAGGAGATACCGCAGTCAACGGTGACCACGAGGGACGGCCTCAGACTCACAAGCCGTTCAATCGCCCCCTCCGAGAGGCCGTATCCTTCGCGGAACCGATGCGGAACGATCGCGCTCACAGCAGCACCCATCGCGCGCAACCCGCGAGCTGCTACCGCCGACGCCGAAACGCCGTCCAGGTCGAAGTCGCCGAACACGACGATATGCTCCCCCGCACGGACGGCAGCCGCCACCCGATCGGCGACCTCGGTCATACCGGGGATCACCTCAGGGTCGGCCCAATCGCGCGCCAGATCGGGCGAAAGGAAACGCCGAGCCTCTTCCTTCGTCGAAATACCGCGCGAAGCGAGCACTCGAGCGGTCACCGCCGAAAGCCCCGTTTGCGCCGAGAGAGCGTCAACCACGTCCGCGTCAACGGACGTGACGAACCACGGCATCTGCGGACAGGATTCCATCATATGTCCATCCTAGCGGACGGGACCGACACACACGATAGACGTGAATGCCGGTCCCGGTCGGTTCGTATCGTTTGGCAACACGAGCGGCGGCTACGAAGTCTTCAGGTATTTCTTCGCCAAGGCCGCGAACTTCGGTTCCCGCTCTTTCCATACCACGTAGATCGGGGCAGCAATGCCGATCGAGGAATAGGCGCCGGCGAAGAGCCCGATTGTGAGCGCGAAAGCGAAGTCCTTCAGCGTGGCTCCGCCGAAGAGCAAGAGCACGACGACCGGTATCAGCGACGTTACGGTGGTATTGATCGAGCGCATGAATACTTGGTTGATCGACCTGTTCGCCATACTCATGAAGGACTCTTTGACCAGACCGTGCGAGTTCTCTTTGATCCGGTGGAACACGACGATCGTATCGTAGAGCGAGTAACCCAGAATCGTGAGAAGTGCCGCAATGGTGTTCGGTGATACTTCTAGCCCCACAAGGGCATAGATGCCCAGCGTGATGAGAATGTCATGCGCGAGTGCCAATACCGCAGTGACCGACATCTTGTATTCGAATCTAAGCGCCACGTAGAGCAGAATCGCCATGATCGAGACCGCGAGCGCCAAGAGCGCCTTGCTGGTGACGCTGGCCCCCCAACCGGGACCGATCGTCGTGACCTGGAAGTCGTTGCCGGAGAGCTTCGTGACCTCGGCCACCTTCGATGCGTCCTGAGACGCCTTCACGTTGTCGGTCTCGGCGGTTCTGACGATGAAGCCTTTGACTCCGCCAACGGTGCTCGTCTGAACCTCGGGATTACTCACGCCGACGCCTTCGAAGGCCTGGCGCATCTGTTCCGTCGAGACGTCCCCGGAGTTGGAAACACTGACAACGGTACCTCCCTGGAACTCGACACCGAACTTCAGCCCACGAAGCGAGAGCGCCCCGATAGACACGATGATCAGGACAATCGAAACGCCGTACATGATCCGCCGCTTACCCAGAAAATCAATGTGGAACTTAGGCACCGGAACCACCTCGCTTTCCGGAAGCCCCGACTCGAGTCTGAGTTGTCTCCTTCGGAATCCCCCAGAACGCAGGCGCCTTTCGCAGTGCTCCCTCGGCAAGCAGGATGATCAGAGGACGGCTGAAGATCACCATCATGATGATGTCGCAGGCAATTCCCAGCATCAGTGTGAGCGCGAAACCCCGAACGGGTCCGATCGCAATCGCGAAGAGCGCAAGAGCCGAGACGAAGGTCACCAAGTCGGCGTCAACACTGGTTCCGATCGCGTGACGCGTGCTCGACAGCGCCGCCGACCGGTACGTCTTGCCCATCGAAATCTCTTCCCTGAACCGCTCGTTGATGAGAATCGACGAGTCGGCCGCAAGACCGATCGTCAACACGATACCCGCGATACCCGGCAGTGACAGCGCAAAGAGATTGAATGCGGACATCGCTGCAAGCAGCCCGAGGAACATCGAGGCGAACACAAGAAGTCCCAGCACCGATACGGCACCCATGCCGCGGTAGAAGATCAGCAGGTACACCGCCACGATGAGCAGGCCCACGAGCGCGGCGATGACGCCTTGGCGAAGCGAGTCCTGGCCCAAGGTCGCCCCGACAGCCCGGGTATCCACGGGCTCGAGCTTGACCGGCAACGACCCCGTCTGCAGCACCGTAGCGAGGTACTTAGCCTCGTCAACTGTGAATGAACCGGTGATCTCCGTGTTGCCGCTGACGATCGCGCTCTGTATCTGAGGTGCCGACTGCACGACCCCGTCCAACACGATGGCGACTTGCTTTCCGATGTTGGCGGTCGTATAGGCTCCCCATTTCTCCATACCAGCCGAGTTCATCGACAGCGTGACGGAGAGCTGGCCGGTGTTCTGAGAGTTCTGACCGGCTGTGGCATTCGTGATGACGTCGCCCGTAAGAACCGGCGTGTAGGCCAACCCAGCCGGTAGCTCTGGTGCGCTGTCCCTCGGCGCGCCCACGCCGACCCATGCGGCAATGGCGGCCTGCGTGGCTGTCGGAAGCGAAGAGACATCCACGAACTCCAGACGTCCGGTCTCGCCGATGATCTGAAGAGCCGTGGTGGAGTTCTTCACACCCGGCATCTGAACCAGAATCGAGTCGCTCCCCTGCTTCTGAATGCTCGCCTCCGAGGCGCCCAGCTTGTTGACCCGGTTCTGGATGATCGCGATCGCGCGATCCATGTCAGCGTTGGTCAACGTCTGTCCCTGGGAGGGAGTGGCCTTCAGAATTACCGACAGCCCACCCTTGATGTCGAGGCCTTGCGTGATCTTGGTCGCGGGAGGCATAAACAGCACCCACGACCCGATCACCAGCATTGCGGCGAGCGCGAGCAACAGATAGTTGCGCTGTCTCGGGTTCATTCCCCCTACCTTCCTTGCTTCGTACGTCGTCAAAAAAGCAGTCTAGACGAGCCTAGTACCGTTGATCACCAGCGAAAACTCGGAGTCGATGACCTGAGCCGCCCTGCGGCACAGCTGCATGCGTTCCAGGAAGATCTGGAAATAGTCGATGATCTGTATCTCTGTGGTATCGATCTCGACCTCGAGAGTAAGCACGCGGCTGGGCGAGTCGACACGAAGGAAGCTTCGCTTGGCCGCGTGATTGACTCGGTCGTGAATGTCGTACGTTGCCGGGTCGGCGTTGCGCACGCGTGTCTGGTGCACGTCGGCCTTATCGGCGATGACGCACGCCGCAGCTGCCGCAGTCGAAGGATCCGATGCGTCCTCCTCGTGATTACCAACCGCGTTCATAACGGTCGCGATCTCAGCATAGTCCATACCAAGCCGTGTCAGGGCTGCTCGAGCGATCATCGCCGAGGATATCCAGTGGTTCGATCGCGACACACAGTTGCCGATGTCGTGCATGAAACCCGCGATCGAGGCCACCTCGGCCACCCGGTCGTCGTAACCTAGGCGCCGCAGTATGTTGCCGGCGATGTGCGCCGTGAGACCGGCGTGACGCATGCCATGCTCCGTATAGCCGATGGCGCCGAGGTAGTCGTCGCCCATCTGCATGTACGCCAGAAGTTCTGCGTCCTTCTGGACGACTTCAAGCGTGACAATCGGCAGGGTGCCGGAATCCTGCGGATTCTGCAGATCAGGCATTCGGTGCGTCTTTGTCCTCAGCAGCTTCGTCGTCGGAGTCCGCGACCAAGGGCTCGGCTGCGATGTTCTCGGTCTTCTCGGCAGGTACCACCGAGCCGATGGCACGCTTGGCGATCTCGAGCTCGGAACCGTCCGCCACACGAACGCGAATGCGGGTATCGCCAACGGCGACGATGGTGCCGTAGATGCCGCCTATCGTGACGATCTCAACGCCGGGCTGCAGCGACGAAACCATCTGCGTCTGCTGCTTTGCCCGCTGCTGCTGTGGACGGATGAGCAGTAAGTAGAAGGCGCCAATGACCACGAGGTAGATGATGATCTGCTGATACGACACGAGGGCCCACCCTTCAATATGCGCGCCGATCCATCGCGGAGCGGCCGACGGCCAATCATACCAAAGAATCAGTAGTCGTCGGCACCCGGCGACCGGCGCCATGCATCTAGGAACTCACCATATCTACCCTCGATGATGGCATTCCTGGCGCGAGTCACCAGATCGAGCAGGAAATGCAGGTTATGGACGGAAAGCAGAATGGCGCCCAACATCTCCTTCTGCGTGACCAGATGCCGCAGGTAGGCGCGCGAATACCCTGTGCATGTCGGGCAGCTGCACTTCGGGTCCAGCGGCGTAAAGTCCGCCGCATACTGCGCGTTGCGAAGATTCATCCTCCCTGCCGAGGAAAACGCGGTGCCCATACGCGCCGTACGGGTCGGGAGCACGCAATCGAACATGTCGACCCCAAGGCCGATCGCCTCAAGGATCGTCGTGGGGTTTCCCACGCCCATCAGGTAACGAGGCTTGTTCCGTGGCATCGCGGCAGTCACGGGCATGAGCGACTCAAGCATGAGATCGTGCGGCTCGCCGACGGAATACCCGCCGATGCCGTAGCCCGGCAGGTCGAGCTCGGCCAGGCGCTCCACGCTCTCGAGCCGCAGGTCCTCGAACACGCCTCCCTGCACGATGCCGAACAGCGCCTGGTCCTCGCGTGTGTGCGCAGCCTTGCAGCGCGCGGCCCAGTCGGCCGAGCGGCGCACAGCGGTGGCGACCAGCTCCTTCTCGGCAGGGTATGGAGGGCACTGGTCGAGCTGCATGGCGATATCGGCGCCGAGGTCTTCTTGGACGCGCATGTTGTCTTCGGGCGTCCAGAAGTGCTTGGCGCCGTCGAGAATGGAGCGGAACTCGACGCCGTCGTCAGAGAGCTTGAGCGTGTCGGCGAGCGAGAAGATCTGGAAGCCGCCGGAGTCGGTCAGGATCGCGCGGTCCCAGTTCATAAACGTGTGCAGGCCGCCCGCGTCACGGACGATCTCGGAGCCCGGGCGCAGGAAGAGATGGTACGTGTTCGCGAGCAACACCTGAGCGCCGAGATCGCGGAGCTGCGGCGTCGTCACGCCCTTCACCGTCGCGCGGGTACCGACCGGCATGAAGACCGGCGTTTCGATGACGCCGTGGGCGGTATGAAAGTGTCCCGCTCGCGCAGAAGTCGATGCGTCGCGCGCCTGGAGTTCGAAGTCGAAGAGTCTCATGCGTGCGATTGTATCCGAAGTGCCGTGCGAGGCGCTTCCTAGTACACTTGAAGCATCGCGTGAACCATTGTGCCTACCGACGCGTCTTATGGGGTGACATGCGGGACAAGCCGACAGACGATGACGCCTCGCTGCTCGCCGCGGCTCGCGCCGGCGATCTCGCCGCATTTGAGACGCTCGTGCGCACGAACACGCGCATCGTCTTCGCGCATGCACTGCGCTTCTTCGGCGATCCGCATGCCGCCGACGACGTAACGCAGGAGGTGTGGATCAAAGTGTACCGGTCGCTTGCGACCTTTGACGAACGGGCCCGCTTCTCGACGTGGCTCTACCGCATAACGCGCAATACCTGCCTTGATCAGATACGCGCCGGCAAACACCGCCCGTTGCCGTCCGATCTGCTCGACGCCGCAATCGCTCCCGGAGACTTCGCCGATGAGGTCGCGCTGTCCGTATCCGTCGAGAAGGCGATGACTGCACTGCCATCGGAAGATCGAGACGCCCTATCCGCCATCGCACTGTTCGGCCTGACGTACGCCGAGGCCGGCGTCGCACTCGGCATCCCGGCAGGAACCGTGAAGTCCCGCGTGTTTCGTGCGCGCCGCGCACTCACCGTTTCGCTCGCCCTAACGGGAGGGGGTACGTAGATGGACTGCCTCGATGCTCAATCTGTCATCTCCTCATCCCTCGATCGCGAGCCGGTCGAAGACGCTGTCTTGGCCCAAGCCAAGGAGCACTGCCGAGAATGCCCCGCATGCAGCGCGTTCGTCCGGACGTTGCTCGTGATCCGCCACTCCCCAGTGCCGGCGGCGCCCGACGATCTTGCGGACCGGGTGATGGCGGCGGTGAGGGCTGAGGCGACAGCGCAAGCGGACGCTGACGCGCAAGCGGCTGCAGCCCAAGCCGATCCGGAAACCACACCCGCGCCGCAGCCCTCCGAACCGGACGAGGACGACTCGGCCGCCTCTCGACGTCTTCCGAGCCGCACCTCTCTCCTCATGCGGCTGCAACACGTCCGAGTGCCGGCATGGCTCGGCAGGCCCGCCGCAGGGTGGATAATGGCAGCGGCAGTGTTCCTCGTGGCGGCCGGAGTGCTCGGCGTCGAAGGCCTGCGGCAGATGTCGGGTCAGCAGTCGCGCTCCACACTGAGTGCCACATCCGCCGAGAAGGGCGCTTCGCAGGATGCCGCATCTCCTTCCGTGCCGTCCTCGGCGAGTGCAGCCGCCAGCGTTGCCGGAGGGGTCACGGAAGCAGCATCGCCACCCCAGGCCGTGACATACAACGGGATCGTCTATGTGAATGCAGGGCAGGCGACGGTAGCCCGCGGCACATTGAAGCAGGTCGGCTTCACAACCACCGCGCTTGGAGAAACCGGGTCTGCGACCCGCCGCACGGTTTTCGGCGACTCCGACGCCTCACACATCTACATCGCCGACAAAAAGGACCAGCTCTATGCGTTCGCGCGAGTGACGCGCGCCTACGGCGGGCTGACCTACGCGCTGACCTCATCTGAACTGCCGGCTTTCGGGCAGTGGCCGGCGCTGCCTACGCAGATCCAGCCCCCGCAAGCGCCCGACGGCTCGCCAACGTTCGCGCTGGTGGGAACCGACAACTCCGGAGTGAGGGTCTTCCGTCTCTCCTCGGCGACGATCACGTTGGGCATAGCGATCGCTCCCGGCTCTCCTGCGACCGATTCCGCCGCAGGCAATCCCGGTTGGACGTGGTGGGAGCCTATCCGCTGACAGGTCGATCGTCTCAAGGCATGAGAGTGGCGGGGCCGATGGCTACTCGCAGTACACGCGAACCTTCTCGCCGTTCTTGCCGTCGACGTTGACTTCCATCTCGCGCAGCGCCTCGATGAGCTCGTCGATATCTTCCGGCTTGAAGTTCGAGAAGTCGATCGACATTCCCTGCTCGGCCATCTGGCTATTGATCTGATCCATCGCCTGCGGCGGGATGAGCGACGTCAACTTCAGGCCCGAGCGCACGAGCGCGAGGGGGATCTTCACATCGACCTTCTCGCCCTCGTCGCTGTCCACCTTCACGTGGAGGTACTTGGGCAGTGCGTTGAGCACCGGCGTCGGATCGCCCTTGATGAATGACGCAGCGGGCTCGGAGAGCGTCTTTTCTTCCTTGCGCGACTCCAGCGCATCGAGCAGACGCTCCGCTTCTTCGGCATTGATCTTTCCCTCGGCCAGCATGTTCAGGATGCGAACACGGTCCTCGTTCATCTTCGTCCCTTTCTCTTACACGAGGTCGATATCGACGACGTTCTCGTTCGAATGGATTCGCACCACAGTGCCCCGCATCGCTCCAACCACTTCAAAGCAGCCGAGCAGGAGCAGCGTGTATCGATGGTAAGGTCGACCCACAGCAAACAGCACCACGTCGGCCGCCATTGCAAGCAGCAGCGCGAGTACGACGATGGGCAGAAGTACCAGCCACACCAGAAACAGCGGCAGCCATATACCGAGGTTGGGCCGCTCCGGTGTGCCAACGCGCACGTAGAGCAGCATCGGCGGAAGCATCAGCGCCTCAACCTCTCCGCAGCCTCATCCGCCGAGATCTCGCCGCGCTCAAGCATCGCGAGCACGTCCTCTTCGCCCGCGAACACGGGCGCCTTGGCCGCCACCTCGACCAGACTGAGCTGGTCGGCGATGCGGTTCAAGCGGTTCTTGACGGTCGGATAGCTCACGCCGAACGCTTTCTCCATGTCCTTGATCGAGCCGTGGCTTCGGACGAACTCGCTCACGAACACCTGGTCTTCGTAGCGCAGCCGAGCGAGAGGCGGCAACTCGAACTCGCCCTCGATCACCACACCGCTCTTATCGAGCCGCACGCTCGTGATCATGAACGACCAGTCTCCTGTGAGATCCGTCAGTTCGTGCCACTCGTTGCTCATTACGTCCACCTCCTGAAGTCCATTCCTTCAGAGACATCGTAGGACACTTGTGTTAGACAATCAAGTTCTATATTGAGAATATCAATATTATTGCGCACTAATATTCTTAAATCAGAGTTTATACTCGCACTTGACGACGATTACTCGGCCAGACGGCCCCATTGCATGAACGAAGGGCCAGCATCTATGAACTAGACCCCAAAAGCTGGACGGCTTAATAGGGGTCTCAAGCGGCGTCCACGGACTGGGTCCGGAATTGTTCCGGGCTCAGCCCTTTCAGTTTCGGCTGGTACCTCTTGGTGTTCCAGTAGCGG